>JAZGGY010000054.1:0-2480 GCA_036480675.1 bacterium
CGATTTGCGGGTCCTGTATCACGAGTTCGGCCACGCCGTCCACCGTAAATTCACGGCCGCCGAGGATTTCTCCCTGAAAGTCGGCGACGCCGGCTTCTTCGCGGAAGCGATGGCCGACACGTGGGGATTATTGGTGAATAGGCCCGCCTGGCTGCGAAAGTTTACGGAGATGTCGGAGGATGAAGTCTCGCGCGTAGTGGATGCCGAGGAGAAGTCGTTTGCGGCCCGGGTTCGGCGTTTTATGATGAGCCAAAGTTTCGAAATCGACGCTTACAGGAACGCAGGCGGCGACCTGGCCGCGACGCTGGACGATTACGCCGAACGGTTCCTCGGTTACCGCTATAACGACGACGGGATGTGGGCGGAGCAGTACTTCCCGCTCCTTTACCCGATGTACAGTAAGAATTATATGCTCGCCAGGGTGATCCAACGCGCCGTACACGGTTACCTGGAGCGCGAGTACGGCGAACCGCTCGACGAACCCAAGGCCTTCGAGTTTTTAGTGGACCGGTTTTACGCCGAAGGCGCCCTACGTACGTGGAAGGAGAAATTAGCGATGGTAGGGCTGGAACTCTAACGTGCGTTTACCCGCGGGGCGATGCAAACGAAGACCGTAAAAATAGGTAACGTGACCGTAGGCGGCGGCTCGTTCGCGCTCATAGGTGGGCCGTGCGTCATCGAGACTGAGGCACTCGCGCTTGAGACGGCGCGGTACGCCGCGGGCGTTTGCGCCGAGCTGGGCATTCCGTACGTCTACAAGTCGTCGTACCTCAAAGATAATCGCTCGAGCCACGAGACGTACCAGGGCCCGGGTCCCGAAAAGGGGCTCGCCGTCCTCTCCCGCGTCCGCGACGAGGTGGGCGTTCCGGTCCTCTCGGACGTGCATACGCCCGCCGAGGCCGCCGCGGCCGGCGTAGCTTTGGACTGTCTCCAACTGCCGGCCTACTTGTCGAAGCAAACGCAACTTACGCTGGCTTTGGCCGCGGCGGGTAAGCCGATAAACGTTAAAAAAGCTCAATTCTTTAAACCTGAACAAGTCGCGATACCGCTCCGGAAGATCGAATCCGCCGGAAACCGGGAAATCCTGATAACGGAACGAGGTTCGGTTTTCGGATACGGCGACATCGTCTTCGACCCCCGTTCGCTCGTTGCGCTGCGGCGTTTCGGTTACCCAGTGTTCTTCGACGTAACGCACGTAGTCCGGTTGCCCGGGACTACGAGCGACGACCCGGCGGGAGGCTTACGCGATTACATCTTTCCGCTGGCGCGTGCGGCTTGCGCCGCCGGCATAGACGGCCTTTTCCTCGAGTTCCATCCCGAGCCCGAACGGGCGTTGTGCGACGCCGCGAGCATGCTGCCGATGGCACGGCTGGGCGAGATACTACGACAATGTTTAGAAGTTCACTCGCGCGTGAAAGGATGGCCGGATAGCTGATGGCCGACGACGTAAAAAAAGACGCCCGCCGCGTCGTAACCATCGAAGCCGAGGCGGTACGTGCTTTGGCCGAACATATCGACGACGGCTTCACCGGCGCCGTGGAGGCGATACTGTCATCCGAGGGCCGGGCGATACTGTTGGGAATAGGGAAGTCCGGTATAATCGCGCAAAAGGTCGCGGCCACGCTCTCGTCCACCGGTACGGCCTCTTTTTTCCTCCACCCGGCGGAGGGAGCGCACGGCGACCTGGGCATGGTCCGCCCGGGCGACGTTGCCGTAGCCGTCTCTTACAGCGGCGAAACGCCCGAAATATTGTCCCTGGTGCCGGCGCTCAAAGCGTTGGGGGCGACGCTGGTGGCTATGACGGGAAATCCCGGTTCGTCGCTCGCGCGCGAAGCGGATTACGTCATTAAAACGCTGGTAGACCGCGAGGCTTGCCCTTTAGGGCTTGTTCCCACCGCCAGCACCACCGCCGCCCTCGTAATGGGTGACGCGCTCGCGGTGTGCGTTATGCGCAAACGCGGTTTTAGGGAAGAGGATTTCGCCGCCGTCCACCCGGGCGGTACGTTGGGCCGGCGGTTGCTATCCAAAGTGTCGGAATTGGGACACACCGGCGACGAAATCCCACAAGTTAGCGCGGCCGCTACGTTCACACAGGCCGTAGCGGAAATGAGCGCTAAGACGTTCGGCATCACCGCCGTCTTGGACGACGAGCGCCGCTTGGTAGGCGTGATTACGGACGGCGACGTGCGGCGCGCGTACGAGCGGGGCCTCGCCACGGACGACCATACCGCGGCCGACGTAATGACCAAGGACCCCAAAACCATCGAGTTCGACGCTACCGGCGCCCGTGCGCTCCGCGTTATGGAGAAGTACCAGATTACGGCTCTGTTCGCGCTGGACGGCGAGCGTAGGCCGACGGCGGTTATCCATATTCACGACATCCTGGGGCGCGGTGCCGCAATCGTGAATTTCGACTAATGGTAAAAAGGGGAATACTAGTTGTTCTCTTCACGGTAATCGTCGCGGCGTGGGCGACGAGC
>JAZGGY010000055.1:0-3844 GCA_036480675.1 bacterium
CTCGGTGGCGAAACAAAACCGCGGTTACGCCGACCGCTTCTTCGGCGGCCGGCCGCGGGGGCGCCTGCTGGAGGTCGGCTGCGGGACGGGGCAATTCCTGCGGCGGCTGGGCGAGCTCGGCTTCGACGCGTACGGCGTCGAGGTAAGCCCCGCCTGCGCCGCGTACGCCCGAGACCTTCGCGTCGTCGTCGCGCCCTTCGAAGACATGCCTGAGGTATGGCCGCGGGCGTGGTTCGACTACGTCGTTACGTTCCACTTCCTCGAGCACGTCGCCGAGCCGGTCGCTGTCGTGCGTAAGGTCGCAACGTTGCTCAAGGGCGACGGCGTCTGGTTCAACTATATGCCGAATGTCCGCGCGCGGGGCCGCCAGGTCCAAACGCCGGGGTGGATCCACTTCAACCCAACACACCCGGCGGAACACGTCAACTTCTTCGACGAGAAGACGGTCCGCGTGTTGGCCGATAAGGCCGGCCTGGAGGTCTACCTGGTGGAGGCCGGAGGCGACGACTTCTGGAGCGAGGCGCGGCCTCGCCGCCCGACTATCTAATTTAACAATCAAAAAGCCGGCCCGGAGGCCGGCTTTATTTTTAGGCGATAAGGGTTACTTGGCGTAGTCGACGGCGCGGGTCTAGCGGATGACGACCGCCTTTATCTTGCCCGGGTACTCCAGCTCCTTCTCGACGGTCTCGGCGATGCGGCGCGAGAGCTCCTCGGCCTCGGCGTCCGAGACGCGCTCCTGCTCGACGATGATGCGGACCTCGCGGCCGGGCTGGATGGCGTACGCCTTCGAGACGCCGGAGAACGAATCGGCTATCTCCTCCAGCTTGTTGATGCGCTTGATGTAGGACTCGATCGACTCGCGGCGGGCGCCGTACCGCGGGGCGTGGCGTGGGGCCCGGACGGCACGTTGTTCTTAGTAGACGGGGCGACGTGCCGCGTTCTGCAGCTGACCCGCGACGGCCGGGTGCTGGGGGCGTGGGGAAGCCCCGGCGTGGCGCCGGGATCGTTCGACGGGGCCAGGGGCGTGGCCGTATCGGCTGACGGACGCGTTTACGTCGCCGACGAGGGCAACGACCGGGTCCAATGCTTCACGGCGGACGGTGAGTTCGTATCGGCGTGGGGTCGCCCGGGCGACGGCAACGGCGAGTTCGCCGGGCCGGCGGACGTGGCGGTCGCCGCCGACGGAACGGTATACGTGGCCGACGCCGGGAACGCACGGGTACAGTATTTCGACCGCGATGGTAGGTTTCGCGGCAGGTGGGGCGGCCCGGGCGCCGATGACGGCGAGTTCAATTTGCCGACGGGGAGCGCGGCCGCGCCGAACGGCGACGCGTACGTCGCCGATTTCTTCGCGGGCCGCGTCCAGCGCTTCGGCCCCGAGGGGGATTTTCTCGGCGCGTGGGGCGACGAGGGGCCGCAGGTGGGCGAGTTTCGCTGGCCGGCCGGCGCCGCCGTCGGGCCGGACGGGGACGTATACATTGCCGACTACGGGAACCATCGCGTCCAGCGGTTCCGCGCCGACGGTTCCTTAGCTGGGAGCCTTAAGTAGGTTACGAGTTACGGAGTAGCGGCGCCTCCGGCTGGCGGCGACGGCGGTCCTGGCCGGCCTAGCTGCCGTCGTCGTGCTAGGCAACCTGATACGAGTGTGGTACAAACTCTGGCGGTTGTTACGCCGAAAAACGATTGGCCAAAATACGGCAAAAAATAGGGTGCCCGTTTTTATGGGCGCCTCAATTTATTATTGTGGTTGGGTTTACGGTGACGTTTATGGGAGAGTTGCCGCTCCCAAAGCAGACGCGCTGCCGGCCTGCGCTACGCCCCCAAACGCAACACATATTAATATAGCGGATCCGCCGGGTCGAATCAAACGAAAAATCCCGGTCGCGCCTCCCTCCTCAATTTTTCCGCACTCCGAATATTTTACTTGACACGCAGGGCGTAATAATGTATATCTTCATCCAGAAGTCCAGTATGCTAACGACGACCTCCAAATACGCCCTCCAGGCTTTGACCTTCCTCGCTCACGAGACCGACGAAACTCAACTCGTGGGGAGCGAGCTCGCCAAGAGCACCGGGATCCCCGCCAACTACCTCGATAAGGTCCTCCAAACGCTCCGCAAAAGCGGGATCCTCACGGCCACCCGCGGCCTGGGCGGCGGCTACTCGTTCGGCCGTCCGGCCGCGAAGGTCAACCTAATCGACGTCGTCACGCTTTTCGAGGATATTAATTCCCAACCGTTGTGCCTCCTGCGGCCCGGCGAACATTGTACCGGCAATAACACCTGCCCTGCGCACCCCGCTTGGCTCGACGTACACGAGAGGTTGCTTCGCTTTTTAAAGAAAACATCGATCGCCGAAATAGCTTGGGATTCCCGCGCGAGGTGAGAGCCGGAAGGGGTCTATGCCGAGATCAGCGAGCAGGAAATTCGCGACGGTGAAGAGGCGGCGTACGACCGACGGGGCGAAGGCCGCTTGGGGCGCGCGGGGGCGAGGTGTGCTCCGCGCGGCTTTTTTGATCGCGCTCGCGGCGGGCGGCGCTGCGACCGCCCGGGTCGCCGAGGACCCGGCCGAGTACTACCGGGCCCATTGCTTCAGCTGCCACACGATCGGCGGCGGCCGCCTGACCGGTCCGGATCTCAAAGACGTTCGTAAGCGGCAGGACCGCGCGTGGCTCGTCAAGTACATCCAGAATCCGAAGGCCGTGCTCGACAGCGGCGACCCCTACGCGTTGGAGCTGCTGGCGAAGGCCGACGGCGACGAGATGCCCGTCCCGTTCGGGATGACGGGCGAGCTGGCGGAGGCGCTGCTGGACCTCGTCGAGGCCGAGTCGAAGTTGGAGGAATCCCACTTCGTCGGCTTAAAAATCTCCGACGCGCCGTTCACCGCGGAAGATATCGCGCGCGGCGGCGCGCTCTTCGAGGGGCGGACGCCGCTGAAGAACGGCGGTCCCTCCTGCCTCTCCTGCCACGGCGTCGCGGACGTGGGGAGCCTGGGCGGCGGCCGGCTCGGCCCCGACCTCACCAAGGTTTACGAGCGCTTGGAGGGGCGGTTGGGCTTGGCCATGTGGCTTTACGCGCCGGCCACGGCCACCATGCAGCCCGTATATCGGGAGCACCCGCTGACGGTGGAGGAGATCCTGGCGCTCGTGGCCCTCTTCGAGAAGACCTCGCAGCAAGGCGAGACCGAGGACCAGGTAGCGCGGGAGATGTTCTTCCTGTTGGGGTTGGGAGGCGCGGCGGTGGGGCTCGTATTGTTCAACGCGGTGTGGTTCCGGCGTTTCCGGGCGGTGCGCCGGCCGCTGGTCGCAGGCGACGACCGCCGAGGTGAAAAGTGAAAAAGGCCCGGGCTTGGATTCGAGACCAACGGGACCCCCGGCTCCGAAGCTGGGAAGAGTTCTACCGCAACCGATGGCAGCACGACAAGGTGGTCCGCAGCACCCACGGCGCCAACTGCACCGGAAGCTGCACCTGGCAGATCTACGTCAAAGACGGGATCGTAACGTGGGAGCTGCAGGGCCTGGATTACCCGAAGGTCGGCCAAGACGTGCCGCCGCACGAACCGCGCGGGTGCCAGCGCGGGATTTCGTTCTCCTGGTATCTCTACAGCCCCCTGCGCGTGAAGTATCCTTACATTCGCGGCGCGTTGCTGGACCTGTGGCGGAAGGCGCGGGCGCGGTACGAGGACCCGGTGGAGGCCTGGCGGTCCCTCGTGGAGAACGCCGAGGCGCGACGCCGCTGGCAGCGGGCCCGGGGCAAAGGAGGCTTCCGGCGGATCGACTGGGACACGGCGTTGGAGCTCGCCGCCGCGGCCCAGATCTACACCATTAAGAAGTACGGCCCCGACC
>JAZGGY010000056.1:0-4647 GCA_036480675.1 bacterium
TAGGTCGCAGTAGTTCACCGTTATGTGACAGTTCCAAAGGGTCATAACGCCGGCGTTGCCGTTGTTCTCGACGGTCAAATGATAAAACTTGGCGCGGGAGTTATAGGCTAGTACGCCGTTGTTCAGGCAGTAGCGGATGACCGTGCCGTCGAAGGACGAGCGGGACGAGCCGGTCGAATTAACGTCGGCAAGCCGCAGGCCGTTGGTGGCGAATTCGATTATAGCGTTCTCGAGGATAATCTGATTTCCCCCCTTGACTACGATGGCGCCCCAGTCGCCCATCTTCTTTACGCCGTTGGCGGAGGTGAACTTGACCGGTAAGCCGGTTTTACCGTCGGCGACGAGCGCGCCGCTGCGCACTACCAACTCGGCGCCGTCCTCGTAGCCGCCGGTCCCCGTTACGTCGTAGAAACGAACCTCGACGCCCGCCTCAATGGTCAGCGTGGCGCCGTTCTCTATGGCTACGTCGCCGTGTATGTAAACCGGCCCCCCGGTGCGCTTCCACGTCGTGTCGGTTGTGATATTTCCGGCGCGGACGTCGACCGCGGCAAACGCGGCGCCGGCCGATATCGCCAGCGCCAGTGGAATTGTAATAGACTTCCTTAACATGATGCGTCCTCCTCCTCTCCTCTCAAGGCAACCAAAAGCCTAGCACAAAACGTCCCTCCTTGCAACCACAATATCCTTAAAAAACGGCCGGGCGAAATAACCGTGCCGCGGCCGCGAGAGCCGCGTAAAGGAGCGCTTTTCTTAGGTTTCGCGCGCCCTATTCGGAAAAACGACCCGCCCGGGAGCGACGGGGGAACCTCAAGGAACCATATATACCACGGCAAGACGTCGTACCGCCGGGGGCTCGAGGGCCGGACGGGCGCCGCGTCCGCGACGTCGAAATCGCGGGCCAGCGTCGTCGTCAGGCCCAGGATGTAGTCGGCGCGTTCGCCGGCGGCCGGGGGCAGCTCGCTCACGAAGTACGCCCGCCGGACGCCTCCGGCGGCCAGCCTCTCGGCTACCTCCGCCAGCTGCTCCTCCTCCGTAATTAGCACGAAGGGTTGGCGGAAGTACAAAGGCGCGACGTACGCCGGGAAATACCATTTATTGGTCAAAACCGGCGCCGCGGCGCGGGAGCTGACGTCGGCGACGAGGTCCGCGTGCGCGGCCTTGGTCGCGGCCAGGCGCGCCAGGCCGAAGAGCTGCGTCGCCGCGGATAGAGCCGCGAGCGCGATCACGAAGGCTACCCGGAGGGTACGGCCGCGCCCGCCGTTCCCCTCGGCGACCTTGGCCAACGCGACGGCGGCGGCCGGTAAGACGTACAGCAGGAAACGCGGCCCCCAGGCGTAGCCGCTGGTATCGGGTGTTACGACGAACAGCGTAACGGCGAAGGCCGCCGCGGCGACGTAGAACGACTTCTCCAGCGCCCGGGCGCCGCGGAAGGAGCGCCGGCCTTCGGCCAGCGCCAGGAAAGCCAAGCCGAAGACGGCCGGAAACGAGGCCGCCAGCGGCGTCGCGTGGCCGCGGAAAATTTGCCAATACGCGAGAGTCAGCGGCACAGCGCCGGCGGCGGCGACGTAGGCGCCGGGCCGCCATTTTAAGCCAATTAGCGCGAGTATCACTATACCCGCCGCGGCCGCGCCCAAGTACCACGGGAAGACGGGGACCAGCGAGTGGCCTACGCCGTACAGGAACGTAGCCGGGCCGCGGGGCGCGCCGTAACCGAGGTTGGCGCTCAGGCGCATGAACGCCGGCTGGCCCCACGCGGCCTGCATAAATAACTCGAGGCCGACGGCCGTTACCGCGAAGGCCGCGGCGGGCCAGGCCGCCTTCCGGAGGCGTTCTCCTTTGTTAAATAAAAATAACGCCGCTATACTGCACGCCGCGAGCCAGTAGAACTCGGGCCGGAGGGCCGCGCCGAATCCCCAAACTACGCCGGCCAAAGCCAGACGCGCCGGCGACCGTTTGAGGAGCAGCGCGAAGCCGCCCGACCACAGCACGACCGCCGCCGTGTGCTCCCAGTAGCATAGGCTGTAGAAGAATATGGGGCTCGCGAAGGCGACGACGGCACCGGCGAACCAGGGCCGGCGCGCGCCGAACGCCCGCGCGAGCTTTACCGTTAAAAGCACCGTCGCGGCGCCGGCCACCAGCGGTAAGAAGTAAAGGCCGCGGAAGCCGAGGAGGAGCCACCCGGGCGCCGACGCCAGCGCGAACAACAGCGGGTGAGGCGAGTAGAGCTCGCCGTCGCGCAGCTCGAAGAAGCGCTCGACGACGGCGTGGCGGCGCTCGAGGCCCAGCTCGTCGCCGGGCCAAACTATGCGCGCGTCGCGAAAGCCGCTCTCGGCCAGCGCGCGGAGCTGGATGAACTTCACCCCCTCGTCGGAGGAGAAGAACGCGTCCGCCGGCAGCCAAACGAAGGCCAACGCCGCCGCGGCGACGACGAAAAGGAGTATAACGAGTAAGGATGGCCTAGACATTAGGGGAAACGCGGCCGATGGTAGCACGCCGGCCGGGAGCCGTCAATCGCGCCGACGCGTAAACCGAGCTTGCCACCGCCGCGCCGTTATGTTACAAAAAACGCCGAGGTGCGAATATGCCACGGAAATTCATCGCGATAGTCTTCGCCGTAGTCGTCTGCTGCGCCGCGGCCCGCGGCTACACCATCCAGCAATATTTAAATATCCACGGCAACTACCAGGGTTACTGGCTCCCCGACGACGAGGTAATTTTCCGGAACAAGACGACCGGCGTCACCCAAGCCTGGCGCACGAACGCGGCGACGGGCCGGCCGGAGCAGATAACGTTCTTCGACGAGGGCGTCTCGTACGCCGTCGCGCACCCGGTCACCGGGAAGGTCCTGGCCGGGGCCGACGTCGGCGGCGACGAGCGCGACCAATTGTACCTGATGAACGACGACGGCTCGGGCGTCGAGGCACTTACCGACAACCCGGAAGTCATATACCGCTACGTCGACTGGAGCCGCGACGGCCGCTACCTGGCCATCGGCGCCAACGAGCGCGACGAGCGCTACTTCGACGTATACGTTTACGACTTGGAAACCGGCGAACGCCGCCTGGTAATGCAGCACGACGGCTACAACGCACCGCTCGCCTTCTCCCCCGACGGCTACCAGCTTCTCACCTACCGTGCGAACGGCTCCCAGGATTGCGATTTATACCTCGTCGATTTGGAGACGGGCGAGACCCGCCACCTCACGCCCCACGAGGGCGAGCTCGAAATAGGCGCCGTGGCCTGGGACGCCGACGGCTACGGCTTCTACTTCACCTCCGACGAAGGCCGCGACTTCCTCTCGCTCGCCTATTACGACCTGGCCCTCGGAGAATATGAGTGGCTCGAGACGCCGCCCTGGGACGTCCGCCAGCTCGAGATGTCGTGGAACGGCCGCTACCTGCTCTGGACGACGAACGAGGACGGCTATACGGTCCTCCACCTGCGCGACCTTGAAAGGAATAAGGACGTGGCGCCGCCGGAGCTCCCCGCCGAGGGTATTATGTGGGCGCCCCGTTTCTCGCCGGACGAAGAGGAAATCCTGTTTTCGTTCTCGTCGCCGACGATGCCGACGGACGTTTACGCGTGGGACATAAGGGGCGAGACCGTAACGCGCGTCACGGAGGCCACGCTGGCCGGCGTCGGCGCCGGGTCGTTCGTCGCGCCCGAGCTCGTCTTCTACCCCTCCTTTGACGGGACCACCATTCCGGCTTTCCTCTACGTCCCCCCCGGCGTCGCGGACGACCGCTCCACCCCGGTCGTCGTCCACGCCCACGGCGGGCCCCAAATACAGCAGCGGCCTTATTTCAGCGCCATATACCAATATTTCCTGGACGCCGGCTACGCCGTCTTCGTTCCCAACTTCCGCGGCTCGATGGGGTACGGCAAGACGTACGCCGACGCCGACAACGTCGAGAAGCGGATGGACGCGGTCCTCGACGTCTACGAGGGGTGGTGGTACCTGGCCCGGTTGCCGTGGTGCGACCGCTTCAAGATCGCCATCTACGGCGCGAGCTACGGGGGCTTCCTGGTTCTGTCCGAACTCACGCAGCGGCCTTACCACTGGGCCGCCGGGATAGACGTCGTCGGCATCGCCAACTTCGTTACCTTCTTGCAGAACACCGGGCCGTGGCGGGTCTCGTTGCGCGAGGACGAGTACGGCTCGCTCACGGAGGACCGCGAGTTCCTGGAGGCCGTCTCGCCCGTAAACCATATCCAGGATATCCGCTCGCCGCTGATGGTGATACACGGCGCCAACGACCCGCGCGTGCCGGTGGGCGAGGCCGAGCAGGTCGTCGAGGGGGCGCGCGTGGTCCTGGGCGACGACAAGGTCCTCTATCTGCGCTACGACGACGAGGGACACGGCCTGGCAAAACTTGAGAACCGCCTCGACGCCTACCCCAAGATGGTCCAATTTTTAGAGGAGGCGTTCGCGGCGCGCGAGCCGTTCAAGGCGAAGCTGGAGAAGGAGGTAGCGGACGCGGAGCGCGCGCTTAAGGAAATGGAGGGGGAGGCGGAAGGGGATTAAAGGCTTCCGCGTTAAAATAAAAAGCCGCCCTGCGGCTCGGGCGAGATAGACCAGCAGCGGCGGGTTTTAAACCCGCCGCTACCGATATTAAGGGGGTGGCGTCGGATATTACCATCCGACGC
>JAZGGY010000057.1:0-11709 GCA_036480675.1 bacterium
TATAAACCTTCTTTGATTTTGGCCGCCCAGCGTTCGAAAGCCGACCTAAGAAGCCGCGGCTCCTTGCTCGAGCGACCCGCCAGGTACGCCGTACCGCCGCGGACGTAAAGGAATAGTTCGTCGTAGCTTAAGAGCATGGCGGCCGCGACGCCCAGGGAAAACAACAAGCATCCCACGTAAAAAACCGTCAAGCCCGGGTCTCGCGATACCGTCAGGCCCGTAAGCGCGGCCGGCCGAGCCCCGTTGAACCGGAAGGCGTACTCGCCGTCGGCCAACGCCACCGTAACCCATTCGCCCAAAGGTAGCGCAAATGTCTCTTTACCGCCGTCCGGTCGCGCGAGCCGCGCCGTCAACGCGCCACCGCGGTGAGCCAGCCCTTCGGCCGCAAACGCGACCGACATCCGCTCCCCCGCGCCCACGACGAACGCCGCCTCCGGCACGACGACGTACTCGCGCCGCTCGCCCGCTATCTCTCCCCCCCCGGGCTCGAGTTTTATCGTAAGAGGAAGGTCGGTAAAGGCTTGCTCCGACGATTTGATAATCGAAAACTCCGGGTATAGCTCGAAGATTATCCCCATCGCCGCCGCGCCCGAAGGGCTGAGGACGTTCACGAACGCCGCCGGGTTGTATTCGGGATTATCGTTACGGAAGCCCGACTCATCGGTAACGAAATGGTCGTAGCGCTCGAGGAAGCGGAGCTGAAATCCGGTATCGCCCAACGGCGCCGTTTGCCCGGGCGCGAGCGCAACGGTGCCTTTCTCTTTTCTCAACGTCCATTCAAAGGTCGCGGCCGCGGCGTCGGCCATGCTCTCCCCCGGCGCCAGCTTAACGGCGTCGACGGCCAGGCCGCTCGCGCCGGCGACGTCCATGTTCGACTGATATACGCCCAGGCCGGCGTAGCGGAGCGGCCCGTTGACCTCGACCTCTTTCGCCGCCACCTCCTCGCCGCCGCGCAGTAAACGCACCGCGGTCCGGTACTCCAACACCCGGCCGGTGTCGGCGTCGCGGACCTCTTCCACCTTGTCGGCGCGGAGTTCGTAAGCGGTTCCGTACTCCCCCGGCAACGCTATACCCTGGCCTTCGAAGACGAACAGCGTCTCGCGGTGGCCGAACAGCCGGAAGAACGCGCCTACGAAGATCACGACCAGGCCGGCGTGGGTCAATATCTCGCCCCACGGCGCGTAAGGCCGCCGCCTGCCGTACAACACGTCGTCTTCGCGCCGCCACCGGAAGCCCAGCCGCCGGGCCGAGCGCTCGAGACGCTCCGGGTCGGCCGCGGGGCCCAACTCGGCGCGTAGACTCAAACTATCGAACGACGCGGGCAGCTTCGCGCGCCGCGTAAGGCGCGCCAGCGCCCGGGGCAACCGCCGCGCCGTGCACGTCACCAAACTCGCGACGAGATATACCAATATCAGTAAGAAGTACCACGCGTGGTAGATGTCCGTAAGTTGGAACGCGTTAAGGAACGTTACCGCCCACGGGCGATAATGCGCCTCATAGTACGCCGGGAGTTCTTTCTGGGGGATCAACGCGCCCAGGAGGGATACGAAGAGCAATATTAAAAACAAGTAGACGGATACCCGCCGAGAGGAAAGGACATCGAGTGCTTTTTTCATATACAGATAACCTTTACGGAATTTACTCTGAGCCGGCGGCGCGCCGGCCCTCGCGCCGGTTTAATCCTCCGCCTCGTCCTTGGTTTCAGGCTCCACTTCGCCTTTGGAACGCCTAAGCTTTTCCAAATACCGCTTTCTTTCTTCGACTATTAACTTTTCCGGTATCTTCCCGTCGAGCCAAGCGAAATTCATCGGATACACGGAGGGGTCAAAGATGACGTGATAGAAATGCCAGATGACGATCGACGATACCGCGAGGATCGCCTCGTAAAAATGTATCGTCCGCAAGACTTCGTAGAGCCAATACGGAAATAACTGTTGGATGTACGGATCGAGCCACACGTATAAGCCGGTGAGGACCATTAAAGCGGTACCCCAAATCAAAGCCCAGTATTCAGCCTTCTCGGCGTAATTGAACTCGCCGAAATCGGGCGCCCGTTTAGATAATCCGACGCGGTGGAGAATAGCCTGCACAGCTTCCCGGACGTCCGACACCCGCGGCCAAATCGCCTTGAGACGAGCGCGCCCGTGCCGGGTAAAAAGTAAGTACCCCACGTGGAAGAGCGAGGCCGCGATCAAAACGACCGCGAATACTTTATGCAGCCATACCCGGATCGAGTACGGCCCCTCGAGGTGAACCAACCACGCGAAAAAGAACGATGAGGGGAACTTGATCGCGAAACCGGTAAAAGCCAGCAGCGTGAAACTCGAAACCAGCACTAAGTGTTGGATGCGCTCGACCGGCCTGAGCCGAACGTGTACCTTGGAGGGTTGGTGCCGCTCCCGTCGGATCGCGCGGACCTTTCCGACGTAGTCGACGGCGTTATGTAACAACATACCGCCCAGTACGACGAAGATTAAACCGACGTAAACGATCGCCACGTAGTCGGCCGGCTTCCGGCGCGGATGCTCACGTGGTTTGTGGACGTTAGTCCCCGTGAACCGTTCTCTGACCCGGATATGGCACGAACCGCACGTCGCCTCCAGGTTGTCGACGTGAACGCTCGAACGGGGATCGGAGGCGGGTAGAACGTCGTGTACGCGGTGGCAGCTACCGCAGTCGGCGGCCGTCGTCTTACCGCCTTCGTACACGACGCCGTGGTAACTCCGCTCGAAGCTTTGGACGCGGTCGTTGGCGATATCGAATTTGGCGGTTACCGCGAGCGAGAAGTGACAGCTGGAGCACGTCGCGACGATCCGCGTCCTCTTCCCTCCAACGGCGACCTCCCCCGACACGACGTTATGGTCGCCGTGGCAGTCCGGGCAAGTGGGCGCGTCGTGCAAGCCCGCCGCGGTCGCGAGGCCGTGGACGCTTATCTCGTACAAGGCAAGCTCGTCGGGATGGCACCGACCGCAAGTCTCCGCGACGTTCATAAAGTGCGTAGACGAAGAAGGCCACCACCCGGGTTGTTCGCCGTGGGTTAGGTGACAGTCCCCGCAATTGGCGTTGTAGCGGCCGGTATCCTTATTTATTCGCCCGTGGACGCTCGCGAGTAGCTGCGCCGGTGGATCCGGGATCGAGAAGGGCAAATCCCGAGTCGCGGCCTTACCCGTGTGGCACCCACCGCAAAATACGGGTTGATGTATGGCCGAGAGTCGGGGGTCCATGGCTACCGGTTCGGTCTTATGGGCTTCGCCATGACAAGAATGGCAGGTCGGCGCCCCCGCTTCCCTCCCGGATACCGCTTTAGCGTGGGCTCTCTCCAAATATTCTCCGGCCTCATGACAAGAAATGCAGGCCGGCACCCCCACTTCCCCGCCGGATGCCGCTTTAGCGTGAGCGCCCTCCAAATAAGCTCCGCCCTCACGGGTATGGCAATCGGTACAAATCCTGGGGGCGTAAGCGGGGGAAAACCGCTCCGCCTCCAGCGTGACGACTCCGTGGCCCGAGCCGTGGCACGTATAACACTCCGGCGCACCGGCGACCGAAGGTCCGTGCGCGCTCGCGGCCAGAGCCTCCTCCGCTTTGCCGTGGCACGCTCCACAACCGCGCGTTGCGACGCCGCTTTTATGCGGCTGCGAGGCGTTGACGTGGCAAGTAAGGCAACTTAGACCGGCGTGCGCCGAAACAGCGAGGCCGCCGGGGATAGCGGACGCCGGCTTGCCGGCCGGCTTGTGGCACATATCGCATTTCCCCAGGTCTACGGCCCCCGCGGCCGAGGCGACGAGCGTTAAAACGATGGCCCCAAATAGAGGGGGCCTCATCGCAGCGTTTCTCGTAATTGACTTAGACACCTTCGATCCCCATGCGACTGTCCTCCGACCACGGTTCTTCGCTCATCCCCTATTATTAAAATAACCTTCGATTATAACAACTATTTTAATAAGCGTCAACCGTTCTGACGGTGACGCTTAGTGGCCGAATTCATAATTATCCGGCGTACAGAAGAGACTCATTTCCCGCCCACGCCCGACGCTATTTTACTCCGCGATTTCCGCCAAGGTTTGTTCGAGCGCGCCGGCCGTCCCGATCCTACTCTTGTTCGTCGTAAGGTAGAACGCCTCTCTTTTCCTTTATCTCCAGTTCGATCGGGTGCTCCTCGCGCATTTCCTCTTCGGTTAATTTACCGGTTAACCATGCCATATTCATCGGGAAATATCTCGGGTTAAGGTGAACGTTATATAGATGCCAGATGACGATAGCCAGGATCGCCAGGATCGCTTCGTCGGAATGGCCGATCAGGGCCAGCGGTATCAACCACCCCGGTAGGAACCGCGCGAACGTCTCCGGGAACATAAGGATAAAACCCGACCCGGCCATTATAAACATCCCCCAAAAGACGGCCCAGTAGTCGAATTTCTCTTTGTAGGAAAACCTGCCAAACTTCGGGCCTTCGTTCCGAAAGCGGAAGAAGTATAGGAGATTATGGAATAAGTCGACAATATCTCTGGGAAGAGGCAACAACGTTCGGGCGGGATCAAAGAGAGCTTTAAACTTACCTTTCGTCTTCGAATATTTTATGGCGACGTATATAACGTGAAAAACAAAATCGGCTGTCATTAAAACCCCGGCGACGCGATGGACCACGCGGGCGACGGCGATCCCGCCGAAGAATTCGTATAACGGGCCGGCCCAAGTCGCCTCCGGGAACTTCAGCGGGAGTCCGGTAAGAGCCAACACGACGAACGTCCCGGCCATAATCCAATGTTGGATGAGTTCGAATAAGTTAAAACGGATTATCTTTTTCATCAGTTCGGATAACGTTTTTAATGGAACCGTTTCGGGAAATTATTTACGCGCTCGTTCGCGATTCTTTGACGCCCTTAGACGTGCCGGTAAATCCCTCGTGAACTCTGCGAGGATGTGCAATACCAACAATGCAATGATGGTTCGCGTAAGCCAAATGAAGAACAACGAGGTCCCCTTTTGGACGGGATCGGCGCGTTCGCCGCGGTCTTTAAGGTGCCCCCCCGCCCCGGCGAACATAGTCCCCTTCGCCTCCGGGTGACAACTTTCGGCCGCGCACGTGTCGAGGAGGTTTACCTCCGAAACCGTCGATCTATCGTCTTCCGGCGGGAACACGCCGTGGGGCGTATGACAGTCGACGCAGTCGGCCGCGGACGTCAAGCCGTAATGAATCGCCTTCGCGTGAAAGGTGTGTTTGTACTGGTCTACTTTATCCCGATCGATCCCGAACTCGGATATAAAAGAGGCGTCGTGGCACTCGGCGCACAGGGCCGTACGCTCCTCTCCAGACAAAGCGGCTGGCTTCGCTCCATCATATGCGGCGTGGCAATCGGGACACGTCGGTGCCTCGCCGACGCCTCCAGCCGCCGCCATGCCGTGAACGCTCATAGAGTACAACTGGTATTCGCGGGCGTGGCAGCCCCCGCACGTCTTAGCTACGTTATAAATGTTAACGGTTGAAGAAGGTTCGGCCGAGGGTTGTTCGTTATGCGCAGTATGGCAATCGACGCACGTCGCGCGAAGCTGGGGCAGTTCCTTCCCTCTATTATTGGGACCGTTCTTCTCCATGAACACCATAGGGTATGGCACCGGGTGCGGCGCGTGCGGCGTCTTCTCACTACCCGCGTGGCATGCCCCGCAAAGTTCGGAGAGGTTTTCGAAAGAAAATTCGCTGCTTGATTCTACGTCGCTGATACCATGGGGCTCGCCGTGGCAGATATAACAAGTGGGCGCGACGGTGCCTGGTTTCAAGGAAGCTTTTCCGTGCGAGCTGTTCAAGTATTCTGTGGTTTCCTGCGGGTGGCATTTCCCGCACACGGCCCGCGTATAAGACGGTTGATAACTCTTCAACCCCAACGAGGCAACGTAATGGCCGGAACCGTGGCACGAACGGCACCCGGGCGCGCCGTCGATTCCGGGTTTATGAGCGCTTGCGGCCAACGCCCTTCCCTGTTCTTCGTGGCATTCAATACACCCGAGCATCGCCGGCGCATTTTTACTGTGCGGTTTCATGGCGTCCGTATGGCAGTCGAGGCAAACTAACCCGCCGTGGGAAGAGGAATAGAAAGCCGCAGGAATCGGCGGCAAACGGCCGCCTTCTTTATGGCACATTTCGCATTTACTTAAATCAACGGCGCCTGCGGCCGTGGTAACTAGAGCTACGACGGCCAGCGCCCACAGGTATGTTCTGCTATTAATTAACTTCATTTCGAGAAAATAATCACACATTAACTTCAACGCTCCTGGAAAGACCTTCGACGGAGCTTACCTGCCTACGATTGTACTTAACTATTATAGTAAAGTAAAGGAAAATATTCATCGCTTCAGCCGTCAACGTTTCCCGTATAACAAACCCCCGAGACGCATGCCAGCGAAACGAGGGTCTTTGGAAGATTTTAACCTAAACGTTTTTAATCTGGGATTTCCGCCAAGGCTTGCTCGAGTGCCTCAGCGTCTTTTTTAAGGATTTTATTTACGTAAGCGCTGTTATGCGCGCCCCAAGAGCCGTCGGCGCCCGCCCACCTAAGGTCGGCCGCGGCTTCCTCGTATATCGCCGCGCCGCTCCGGCCGTCGACCGTCACATCTGCCAGCGCGGTACCGAGATCGCGTGCTTCTTCAAGCCGCCGGCTGAGCTTCCCGTAGTTATCCTGCGAGGAGTTTCGCCACGACTTTAAAATGTTGGCGTATCCGCCGGGGTGGCATTTCGCGCAGGCGCCCGCATCCGGGCGGACCGGCGGCTCGCCGTGGCAGGCCTTGCAGCCCAACTTAGCCATAGCGGCCGGCTTGCCCTTCCCGCCGGGCGCACCCGCCCCCAACAGCATCATGGCTTGGGTGGAGTGACATATCGCGCAATTCTTACTCTTGCCTTCGTGATGGCAGCTCGAGCAATTGGCTTGCACTTGGGAGGGACTGGTAGCCGGGTGGCATCGAGCGCAGTTCCCGTTTACCCGCGGGATATGGGAGGCGTGGTCGAAAGAGCGGCCTTGATACGTAACCGTTTTCCCGGAGACGTCGCCGTGACAGCTCGCGCAGTCGACTTTGCCCGTGACGTGGTGGCAAGCGGCGCAGTCATATGCGGCTGAGAGCGTGAGGCCATGTCGCTCGGCGTCGTGGCACTCCGCACATTTCTTCCCGGCGTCGACGACGTGTCTTCCGTGGTCGAACGTTTCCCCGCGTACGGTGATAAGATTGCGTTCGATGCCGAAGTGGCAGCGCCACGCGCAGGTGTCTTCCCGGGCGGGGACCGCAAACCGGTTCGGCTCGTACGAGAGCCCTCGCCCCACCTTCTTCGCGGCTTTATCCGCCTTCAACACCGCCGTCTCAAGTAGCGCGTTGGTATAGATAATGTTGTGCGCGCCGTAACTGCCGTCGGCGGCGACGAGGTCGAGGTTCTTTTCGGCCTGTGCGATTAACGTGCGGGCGCTCGCCCGGGAGGGGTCGCGGGGCCCCGTCGCGTAGACCGCGGCCTTCGCCGAGTTGAACAACGCCCGGGCCCGCTCGTACGTCTTCCGGGTTTCCTTCTGCCACCGCTCGAGCATGCGTTTATAGACAACGCCGTGGCAGGAGGCACAGGACTCCCCCGTCGCGCGCGGGAACATGCCGTTGCCGGCCGCCCCTCCGGATATGCCGTGGGCGGGGGCTTCGTGGCACGCGTTGCACGCTACGGCGGCCCCGAACATCGCGCTCGGTATGTTCGGCGTATCGAGCCCCCCCGTACCGAGATACATACCCTGCTGAAGAGAGTGCGAGTCGCCGTGGCAGCCGGCGCAGTTGGGGGCGAGCGCAGACGAGACCTCGAGTTTGCCGTGCTGGATTTCGAGATGGCACTCGGAGCATTCCACCTTATTATTCGTTACGTGGTAAAGGTGCAGCTGGAAGGGTTCGTTCGTCATGTTAGACCGGTCCGGGTGGCAACTATAGCACCTCGACTCGGGAACGGAGCCGTCGCCTTGAACGACGTGGGTATGACATTGCGTACAAGGTACCTCGCGCTTTAAGTACTCGTCGTGGTCAAACGTAACGCCTTCGAAAACGACGGGCTCTTTGGGCGGACCGTGGCACGTCAGGCAGTCGGCGGTGCCCGTCCCCAACGTCGCGTCTTTGAAGTGGCAGGTGTAACAAACCGACTCCGTGACTTCGATATGATTCCCTACGACCATTTGGGAATGACAGGAGGTACAGCGGAGCTTCTTGCCGCGCCGCATGGTGCCCAGGTGAAAAGCGTGGTCGAACGAGATGTCCTCTTTGAAGGTGACCTCGCCGGAGAGAAGCCGGGTATCGTGGCACCCTGGTTGCAAGCAGGCTTCGTCGTCGATCTCCGCCCAGAAGCGCGTTCCGTAGGAACCGGTGAAATACTGGACGACCTGGGAAATAGCGACGAATTTACTTTTGAGGTGGCCGCCGACCGTCGGGGGATAATGGCATTCCAGGCAGTTGACGTCGCTATGCGAAGATTCCTCCCACGCCTTGTAGTACGGCCGCATGATATGACAGACGTAACAAAAACGGGGGGACTCGGAAAACCTAACGAAAGCCGCCGCGAGGATCAGGAATAGAATCGCGGCGACGACAACCGGCTTTATAAGTCTCTTACCGTATCGCTTGAGGAGCTGCCAGAAGTCTACTAACAGACTGGCCATGTATTACCGGCTCACGGGCGCCGGTAAACCCGGCCCCGGCGGGGGAAGGTATGTTAGCTCGGGAGTTGTTTGAACAGCTGGCGCCACTTCACTGCGCACAATAGGATAATAAACAATACGACCGCTAATAGTGAGATTAGGATCGTTTTGCGTCGGCCGCGTTCGCGGAACGCGCGGTCAACCTCGGTTTCGACGTCGTGGGCGCCTTTTATGGCCTCTTTATTAAGTTTGTTTACTTCTTCGTACGAAAGCGAATGAGCCACAGGGTACGCTTCGGTGATCTTCGCCTCCGCCTCCTCGATCTCCTGCGCCCATCGTTCTATGGGAATCCCGTGGACCCCGGCTTCCTCGCATCGGTTCTGCGCCTCCGCCATCGCGTTTTTAGCGTCGCCAAAGGACCCCGCAAGGAGCGTTGCGATTTTATAAGGTTTCGACCCGGACCGGTGGCACGAACCGCACGCGCCCGGGTACGTACCGGTATACAACGTGTCGTCCGGCCGGGCGATCTCGTGGTTGCCGTGGCACGTGACGCAGACCTCGCGCGTCCCGGCCGTCGCGGCGTGGGGACTGTCTTTGTAGTACTGTCGCTGGTTAACGTGGCAGCTCCCGCACACGTTGACGACCTCGCGGGTGCCCGGAGGCGAGGCGCCGTGGTTCCCGTGGCATTCGGAACAACTCGGCACGCCGGTCACCTGGTCCTCCAATAGTAACCGGCCGTGAACGCCCGCCGCGTATTTATCGTAGGTGTCGGCCGGCAGGCCGTAACTCGCCATCAACGCCTCGTCCGCGTGGCACCCGCGACACATACCCGGGACGTTAAATTTGTTTACGGTTGAACGACCGTCGGCGGCGGGGAGTACGAGATGCGCGCCGTGGCAGTCGGAGCAAACCGCGACGTTGGCGTCGCCGGCCGCGAAGGCCCGGCCGTGGGCGCTCGTCAAATATTCCTCGTACTGATCGAACGGAAGGCCGTATTGCTTCATCTCCGCGGGGTCGCTGTGGCACTCGGCGCAGAGCCCCGGAACGGCGAGGCGCGGGATCTTCCCGGTGTAGCCGCCCCGGGAACGGACCTCGTCCATCGAATATGCGGTCGAGTCGCCGCCGTGGCACGCGACGCATTTCACACCCGCCCCCGCGTGGACGCTTTCGCGCCATTGTTCGAATTCGGGCCAGCCTTCGTGGCACTCGAGGCACGAATCCTTTACGGGAGCGGCCGTCGCGGCCGCGCTGGCGGCCACTACGATAACCCACGCGTATTTCACGAAAGTTACCAATTTCACGGGCTTTAGTGGCATATCTTTACGTTCTGCGGCGCTCGTTCAACCGGCGATCACGAGAAGTAGCCCCATATAGTGAATGCTATATATAAAACGACGAAGATGCCGCCGCCGAAAAAGAACACCGGCCGTTGCGCGGGACGGCGCTTTTCTTTGTCCCGGTCCAAGAAAAACGGGAAGACGACGATAAAGGCGGCCATCAAGCCCATGCCCACGATCGCCGGTACCCGCGGGACGACTTTAAGCGCCTGGTATTCGGCGAGGAAGTACCATTCCGGCTTCACGTGCTCCGGCGTGTTGATAGGGTCGGCTTTTTCCTCCAGGCCGGCGGGTTTCCATAACGTCATCCCGAACATCAGCGCGAGGAGGATTAACACCTGGAGGACCTGCTCGAGCGTATGGTGCGGGAAAAAAGGATGGTCTCGACGTGTCATGAAATCGCCCCCGTTACATCGGTTCGGAGATGCCCTGTCGCCGTATCATCAAGAAGTGCGCCATGAGTAAGAAGGCGGTAAACCACGGTAAAATGATTACATGGGCCGCGTAGAAACGAGCGAGCGTTTTCTCGCCGATCATTTCACCGCCCTTGAGCATGAGCGCGAGATAGCGTCCCACTAGCGGTACCGAGTTGGCCATCTCAGTTCCCACGGTCGTAGCCCAGTAGGCGCGCTGGTCCCACGGCAGGAGGTAACCCGTAAAACCGAACGCCATCGTCAGGAAGAGAAGGAGAACGCCGGAAACCCACGTCAACTCGCGCGGCGGTTTGTAGGCCCCGCTGAGAAAAACCTTCACCATGTGGATGAACACGGTCAGGACCATCAGCTCGGCGGCGTAACGGTGGACGCTCCTGATTAGCCATCCGTACTGGACTTCGTTCATGATGAAAAGGATGCTCTCGTGGGCGGCGCCGGTAGTGGGCCGGTAATAGATTGCGAGCAGGACGCCGGTCACGATCTGGATCATGAATAACAATAGCGTGATCCCGCCGAAACACGCGTGCCAGCCGGAGGCGTGGCCCGGTATCGGCTTCCGCATCTGTTTCTTGACAGCTTCTTGTAGTTCGAGACGTTCGTCCAGTTCGCCGTACAAAAACCCGGTAAAGGTCCCGAATAGGTTAAGGACCGCGCGGACGTTAATATTGTCCGCTACCCATTCTACGAGCCGGTCCATGAAGCTTTTTTTATTTTCGGGCATTACGCATCCCCAAGCACGACTTTACCGCCGACGACGGCGACGGGATAGGAGGGAAGCGCGCGCGGCGCCGGGCCCGACTTGACGTTGCCGCGAAGGTCGAAGAAGGCCGCGTGGCACGGGCACCAGATCTCCTTTTCGGGTTCGTATTCGACGATGCAGCCCAGATGCGTACACACCGCCGAGAGCGCGACGAACCCGAACGGCGCGTGGATCACCCATACCGGCTCGTTCTTATATAGGACCTTTTTGCCGGCTCCTTCCGGCAATTCCTCCACGGGCCCGACCTCTATCCTTCCGGCTCCGCCGGCGGCGGAGGCGCCGGCCGGCGGCCAGAGGTACCGGCCGACAGAATACAAACCGAACGCCGCGAGAAGCGCGAACGAGCCTGACATTAAATAATTTAAAAATGATCGCCGCGCTACCGGTCGCTCATTTTCTTCCGTACCGTCCATCGCCTCTCACCACCACGTACGGGGCTATTCGAATAAAGCCGCCGTCCAAAGCTCGGCTTCATTCGCGATTAACTAAATACCGCGGCGAGAGGTTTATTACGAGCCGTGGAAGCCCTTCGCCTT
>JAZGGY010000058.1:0-2369 GCA_036480675.1 bacterium
GCGGAGGCGGCCCAAATGCGGCCCGTTTCGCCGGCGCGCGTATGGTTGATGTAGTTCGGGCCGCCGGACCGGGCGGTCCAGGAGACCTCGTAGAGGAGGTTGTTGGTGTTGTTGTAGGTGAACGTCGAGGAAGCGGAAAAGACGGTCCACCAGACGCCGTTAGCAACTCTCGGAACGACTTTGGTGCCGCTGTATACGGTTACGGGCGTGCCGCCGCCGTAGTTAGTGGCAAAGGTGGGGGTGATGACGCTGACGGTAGTGTGGCATAGTTTAACGAGGCAGCCGGTGAAGGTCCCGCCCTGGCTGGAGGCGCTCCAGTTCTGGTGCTCCAACATCGTGACCGTGCCGCCTTCGCCGATTTTACTCTGGAGCCAAATCGTCTGGAAGCGGATCTGGGGTAAACCGGCGTAATTGCCCCACCACGGGATGGTGTTGCCGGTGCCGCCGGCGCCGCCGACGGTGTGGATGCCGGCGAAGACCGTCGGCGCGGCGACGAGGAACGCCAAAGCTACCATTACGTAATTTCTCACGTTAATACCTCCTGGTTATTGTTAACGCCTCTTCGTGACGCCCTCTGACTTTCCACGAACGTCAACGAACCTCTATACACGCAACAATATAATACCAAGGGAACGTATATGTCAAGCTTTTTTGAAAGGCCCGCGTCGCGGACGGCCGCCGGCTCCGCACGCAGGTCTTCCTTCATCTTCCCGTAAACCATGTCCGCACCCCTTTTTTGGCCGTAATTATAAAGAAACAAGTCTTAAAAGTTAAGTAGCGGCCGGGCCGAAGAACGGCCGCGGCGCGATTTTTTACGCAACCGAAAGCGGCGTCAAACGAAAAAGGCGGCCTTGCGGCCGCCCTAAACGCTCGGCGATACCCGGGAATCAGTTCCCGAACTTCTCGATAATCTACTTTTTGCCGAGGCCCAGGATGCCGTACTTCTCGCCAATCTTCTTGAAGGCGGCGATGGCGGCTGCGGCCCATCGCGGCCGCGGGCCGGTAATTTTATATTGCGCCGGCCCGGGGCGAATGGGTCACCATCGTTACCCCCACGAACTTCACTTACAACAATTCCGATAACCTCCTCATAGAGGTTAGCTGGGCAAGCGGTTCACCTAGCGGCGTTTGCCACTGCTACATAAACAGCAGCGGCAAAGCGGGGCGCTTATACGCCTACAGCGCAACGGCCACGACCGGGTCCATCACCCGAAACTACGACCAACTCGGCCGCATCACCATCGGCTATCAGGGCATCGAGCCGACAAGCATAGGCCGCGTGAAGTCCATCTTCAAGTAATCACGTCCGATTCCGCAACGAGACCAAACGCCCCTCGGAAGGGGGGCGTTTTCTTTCGGCGCTCCAGTAAAAAACCCCGCCGGGGGGCGGGGTTTTCGAAGGTCAAGTGGGTCAAGTTAAGCTATTCGTACAGGGCCTTGACGCGGCCCAGGCTGGTCGTTCCCACGCCGGTATGGTAGTCGAAGTTCAGGCGGGTGTAGTAGGCGCGGCCGTCGCCGCGGCCGCTGGGGGCGTTCGGGTTATTGACGGCCCAAACGCGGCGGTTGCCCGACAACGGGTTGTTGTTGTAGATGGGCACGCTCACGCTGTTGTCGCCCTCCCAGCGGATCTCGATAAGGAGGTGCCGCACGTTGTCGTACGCGAAGCGACGCGTCATCCTGAGGCCGAACCAACCGCGAGCGCCCGGGATGGTGAAGGCGGCGCGGGAAGCCACCAGCACCGGCGCCGCGTAGTAGTTAACGCCGAAAGTCGTGGAGAGGGACGTCCGCGTGGTGTGGCACAGGTAGACGACGTAGTTATTGTACCGGCCCAGGGCGCCGTTGTAATTGTAGTATTCCACCTCGTTGATGGAACCGGCGTATCTAATGCGCGACTGCTCTATGTTGGTCT
This sequence comes from bacterium, assembly GCA_036480675.1. Taxonomy (GTDB): domain Bacteria; phylum RBG-13-66-14; class B26-G2; order WVWN01; family WVWN01; genus WVWN01. The sequence continues at coordinate 1,910 of JAZGGY010000058.1, forward strand.
GGAACCGCATGCCGCTGTAAGAGGCACCCCAGAACGGACAGGGTTCGTTCGACTGCGGCGAATAGCAGGTTATCCGTCTGCCGCTCGCCAACGCCGACGCCGCGACGCCGAGCGTCAGCGCGACGATTAAGATAAGCATTCCCCACCGTTTCATCATTCACGCCTCCTTTTGGTTTAAGGCTTAACAAACTTCGATTCTCAAACTCTTGCGGGCACGGACGCTTTTTAAGGTAGTATTAGGAGAAGGGTATTGTCAAGCTTTTTAATATGGGGGTAGCCGGCGGCGCTCCAGCCGGCGCGGTTTCTTTTTCCCGGTCAGGCACGAGACGACTTAAAAAGGCGGCCTCGCGGGCCGCCCTTCGCAATATTCATTCGCGGTTAAAGGCCGTATTTCTCGACTATTTCGTCCATAGACTTGCCGAGGATGTCGTACTTTTGGCCTACCTCGGTGAAGGCCGCG
>JAZGGY010000059.1:0-3774 GCA_036480675.1 bacterium
CGCCTGAACTCGGGCAGCTCGTCCAGGAAGAGGACGCCGTTGTGCGCCAGCGAGACCTCCCCGGCCTGGGGATGGAGCCGCCGCCCACCAGCCCCGCCTCGGATACGGTGTGGTGCGGCGCGCGGAAGGGTCTGGCCGCGACCAGCGCCCGCTCCTTGGGCAAAAGCCCCGCCACGGAGTACACCTTCGTCGTCTCGAGCGCCTCCTCCAGCGACATATCCGGGATGATGGTCGGGAGGCGCTTGGCGAGCATGGTTTTGCCGGACCCCGGCGGCCCGAGCATCAGGACGTTGTGGCCTCCGGCCGCGGCTACCTCCAGCGCGCGTTTGGCGTGCTCCTGGCCTTTAACGTCCGAGAAGTCGGCCACGTACGCCTGGGCGGTGTCGAAGGCCGCGCCCAGGTCCACCAGCCGCGGCGCCACGTCGCTCTCGCCGGCCAGGAAACCCGCGGCCTCGGCGAGGGACTCGACCGGTATGACGTCGACGCCCTCCACCACCGCGGCCTCGTTGGCGTTCGCCGTCGGGACCAGCAGGCCCCGACAGCCCAGGTCCCGGGCGCACACCGCGACCGGCAGCGCCCCCCGCACCGACCTGACCGCGCCGTCCAGCGCCAGCTCGCCCACCACCAGATAGTCGCCGTCGCGGCCGAATTCCAATTTGCCGTCGGCGGCCAGCATCCCCAGCGCGATGGGCAGGTCGAAGGAGGGCCCCTCCTTGCGCACGTCGGCGGGCGCGAGGTTAACGGTCCACTTCCTCCACCCCACGGGCAGGCCCGAGTTCTTGAGCGCGGCCTGGACGCGGTCGCGGGACTCCTTGACGGCGGCGTCCGGCAGGCCGACGACGGCGAAGAGGTTCTGGACCCCCTTGCCGGCGTCCACCTCCACCTCTACTTTATAGGCGTCGATGCCCAAAAGGCCCGCGGATATGATTTTGGCGTGTGCCATGTGTAATGTGTAATATCGCTTTGCGCTAAAACGTCTCGGCGACGCAGTCGGCTATTTCGCGCGACCGCCAATACGCGGAATGGACCGCCGGGAACTTCTCGCGCAGGTCGACGCACCGGTCGACGACGACGCGCTCGCCGTCCACCTTCTCGTATAAAAACGCCACCGGGTACGCGACTAGGTCGTCTTCGTCCCAGAAGTTCACCCAGCGCGGGTTCGAAAGGTCGTCGTCGCGGCTCAGGCCGACGACCGCCGGGTTGAATCTCTCCCGGCGGAGGATCTTCTCTATCAGCGATTGCGAGCGGAAGATGAAAGGGGCGACGGGAGCGCCGAGCGTGTAAAACCGCCGGATGCGAAGCCTCTTGCGGCGCGCCAGCCGGCGGGTCTTGTTCAACGTCAGGCCGAAGAGCGGCTGCGCGCCCCACCCGAAGAGGCGATAGAGGAAGTCGTGGGCGATGACGGCGCCGGCGCTGTGGCCGATGAAGGTCAGCGATATTCTGGGCGAGCCGCGGCCGCCGCGTTTCTTCAGATTACGTATTTCGCCGGCGAGGTGCGCGAAGACGTTGTCGCGTACGGCGCGGCCGCCGTCCTTGGAGACATAATAAAACATATCGGCGAAGCCGTAGAGGAACGCCTCGCGGGCGCCGTCCGCAAACCGGCGCAGCGGGTTTAGCGTGAGGCCGCGACGCTTGGCCGTCAACGCCTCCCGGGCCACGAGCCGCTCCGCCTCGGCGAGGTATTTATCTTTCCCCAGCGACGCCTCCCACCCCCACTCCACCATTATGGGCTGCCCGTCGATAGCCTTTTTGCCGCGCGCCGCCAGCGCCTCGTTCACCAGCCGCAGGAACGCGAAGTAGCTCGAGACGTGGGAAGCGGGCTCACGCTCGGAGGTGATGCCGTGGATGAAGACCGGGACCTCGAGCCACTCCTGTTCAGCCATTTTTTTACCCGGGCTCGCGCGCGATCTCGACGGTCCCGTCGCCGGCCCGATCGTCGACCGTTAGCGGGTTCACCGGGTAGGTATATCCGCCGGCGATACCCTCCCGGGCGTCCAGATGCGCGGAAAGGAACTGGCCGCAGTTACTACCGATGTGGTTCTCCTCCGCCTCGCCGATACTCACGATAACGTCGAACCCCTTGGCCCGAAGGCCCCGCACGACGGCGGCCTCTCCTTCCGACGGCGAGGAGGAAAGGTAAGACCTCAACCCGTGCCGCTGCGCGCGGTACGTCGGATTGAGAGGCGTTATCTTAACGAGAAACTTACCCGGGTCAAAGATACGGACAAGGACAGCCGGCTCGAGCGGCGAACCCTCCGCCAACGCGAAGTTCAACGTAACCTTCCGGTCGCCCGGTTCGTAAAACTCCTCGCCGTACGCGGCCACGTCCGCCAGGGACCACTTTTTTATGGGGACCAACCGGTCGCGCAATTCCTCGTCCGTCGTATGGATCGAGAATTGCAACTGGAAGTTCCCGTCCCGATAATGCCCCCGTTTAACGGCCAGGAGCCCCTCCCAAAAACGGTCCGCCCCCGCCGGCGCGACCGAGGATAGCGCGGGCAAAAGGCCGGGGGCGCGGTACCGGCGCGGCAGCTCCTCCAGGACGTCGAGGACGGCCGCGTTGAGCGCCGGCTCTCCCACCCGGGCGAACTGGATCTTGAATTTTTTTACGGGAACGTCGCCCCCCGGGAAATGTTTTCGGACCAGGAAGTCGACCTGCGCCAGGACCTCCGCCGCCGACAGCTTTCCGCGGTAACGATTTCCCGCGTCGCACATCAGACAACCCACCGGACACCCGAAGAGCGTCGATACGAGCACCACCCACTTCTCCTCGCGGGGCAGCGGCGGTTGAACCGCCTCGACGAATTCGACCAGCTTCCCCGGTTCGAACTCGGCAACGTACGCCATGGCCAGGTCCGGCCGGCCGCAGCTCGCGACTATCCTCACCGTCGAACTCCTTTCATCCGCCGGTATATCTCCCCCGCGGCGCGGAGGCCGTCGCCCGCCGCGATCGCGGCCTGCCGCAGCTCGCCGTTCCGGACGTCGCCGACGAAATAGAGCCGGCCCTCCGCCTCGAGGCGGGGCGCGTTTTCCCTCAACCGCTTCGTGACGAAGCGGCACTCGGGTTCACGGCCGAGGGCGAACAGGACGTAATCGGCGTCGATCGTCTCTTCCCCCGCCGGCCCCGAGCACTTTACCTCGACGCCTCCACCGGCCGTCACGTCGAAGGCGGTGACTTCCGTCCGCGGCCTATGCTCGAGCCGCGGCGCCCGGGCCGCTCGTTCCTCCAGGAGGGGAATGCAATTAGCTGCGCCGCGCCGGTTCAGGACCACGACGTCGTTGTCCCGCGCCAGGTTGAGGGCGTAGTCGAAAGCCGCGTCGCCCGCACCCACGACCACGACCTTCTTTCCGCCGACCTCGGCGATAGGATAAACTTCATAAAAAACCTTGCCCTCGACGCCGGTAGGAACAGGAACAGTATTAAAACGTTTGGGCCTCGTCCCGGAGGCCACTATTAATACTTTACACCGGCACGCCCCCGCCGAGCTTTCGAGCCGGAACGAGCCGTCGTCGACGTCGGCCGAGGTAACTTCCTCGCGACGGACCTCCACCTCGTGCGAGGCGAGATGTTCCTCCAAAAGGTCCGCCAGCTCGCCTCCCGCCACGCCGCCCGGAAAGCCGGGGTAGTTCTCGAGGCGAAAGGCGTTTCGTACAAGGCCGCCGACGCGGTCCCTCTCGAAAAGCAGCGGTTCGATCCCGCACCGCCGGAGCTGGACCGCCGCCGCGACGCCCGCCGGGCCGCCGCCTATTATCGCTACTTCCGAACCCTTCATT
>JAZGGY010000060.1:0-5182 GCA_036480675.1 bacterium
GCGACCAGCTCCGCGGTCCCCTCCGTTATGCGACCCGCGCGCCGGTCTTTAACAAGTAACTCGCCGTCGCGCTCTTCCACCGTCGCGAAATTGCACCGGAACGCCACGTCGCCCGGGCGCACGTCCATGCCGGCGCCCAGCGCCTCGAACGGCCCGCGGCCGGTGTAGTACTCGTACGGGTCGTAGCCCAACAGCGCCAGGTGGGCGGTGTCGGAACCGGCGCGTACGCCGGGCGCTATCGGGTCGAGAAGGCCGTTTTCGCCCAGCCGAGCCAGCCGGTCGAAGTTGGGGGTGCGGGCCGCCTCGAGCGGCGTCTTGCCGTCCAGCTTCTTTACCGGCCTGTCGGCTACGCCGTCGCATATAAATATCAACATTTTGCCTTTAGGCGCCATATCAGTATGCCTTCGCGAAGTACGCCCAGACTTTGGCTTCGCCGCCGCACCCGGCGCAAACCTTGCCGCGGGCGTCTTCCGGCTCGAGCGGGATGAAGCGGATGGTGGCGCCGGTCTCGTCGGCGATTTGGTCTTCGCACGGCGTTTCGCCGCACCACGGCGCGCGGACGAAGCCGGGCCGGCCCTCGAAGAGGAGGTAGAAGTCGTCGCGGTTGTCGACGGTTTTGGTGTTTTCACTCAAATACGCCGTGGCCGCGGCGAGCATGTCCCCCTGTATCGCCTCGAGCGTGTCCTTGGCCCACGCCGCGATTTTATCGCGCGGTACCGCCGTTTTCTCGCGGGTGTCGCGCCGCACCGCGGTGACGACTCCCTTTTCGACGTCCTTGGGGCCCAGCTCGAGCCTGAGCGGCGCGCCGCGCAGCTCCCATTCGTTGAACTTCCAACCCGGCGTGTACTCGTCGCGGTCGTCGAGCTTCGCGCGCAGCCCCGCGGCCTCGAGCTCGTCGGCCAGCGCGCGCGACTTGGCCAGCACGTCCTCCTTGGTTTTCTCGAAGGTGATGGGGACGACGACCGCCTGCACCGGCGCAATGCGCGGCGGGAGCTTAAGGCCGGCGTCGTCGCCGTGGACCATGATAACGGCGCCTATCAAGCGGGTGGTGACGCCCCACGACGTCTGCCAGACGTAGTGCAGTTTGTTGTCCTCTTCCAGGTACGTGATGTCGAAGACCTTGGCGAAATGCTGACCCAGGTTGTGGGACGTGCCGGCCTGCAGCGCCCGGCCGTCGGGCATAAGCGCCTCTACGGTATACGTTTGGAGGGCGCCCGGGAAGCGTTCGCGGTCGGTCTTGACGCCCGTATATACCGGCACGGCCAGGATTTCTCGCATAAAGTTCCCGTATAGCTCGAGGATCTTCAGCGCCTCCTCGTGGGCTTCGTCGTCGGTGCGGTGGGCGGTGTGGCCCTCCTGCCACAGGAACTCGGTCGTCCGCAAAAAGAGGCGCGTAACCTTCTCCCACCGAACGATATTGGCCCACTGATTTATCAAGACCGGGAGGTCCCGCCACGAGCGGATCCATTTGGCGTACATCTGGCAGATGATAGCCTCCGAAGTCGGCCTGAGGGCGAGCCGCTCCTCCAGCACTTCGGTGCCGCCCTGCGTCACCCACGCCACCTGGGGCGTAAAGCCCTCCGTGTGTTCCGCCTCTTTGGCCAGGAAGGATTCCGGGATCAGCAGCGGGAAGTACGCGTTCTCGTGGCCGGTGGCTTTGATCCGCGCGTCGAGGGCGTCGCGGAGCAGTTCCCATATGGCGTAGCCGTACGGCCTGATCACCATACACCCGCGCACCGGCGCGTAGTCGGCGAGCTCGGCCTTGCGGACGACGTCGATGTACCACTGCGAGAAGTCGACGTCGCGGCGGCAGATATCCTTCACGAATTTTTTTTCGTCTTGTTCTTCCATGGCAGCTCCGATGAGGCCTTGTGGGGCGAGTTCCCGGTACCGTCGACGGGTTTGCGCCAACGTGTTCTTATTTAATTGGCACCGCTCGCCGTCTCCGCCGCGGGAAGCGGCGCCGGGGCGGCGGAGGAGGGCGCGTCGCGCGAGAGCAACACGGCCGCTCTGTTTACCGCCGCGGCCGCGGCTATAGCTACGAAAAACGTCTGGCCCCCCCTCAGTATCGTCTCGAACGAGCCGGCGACGATGGTTGCTATGAACAGCGCCTCGTACACGCTGTTTAGAAGCGAGTATTGGCTCAGGCCGGCGCCGCGGCAGAGGCGCTCGTTCTCGCGGAACAGCCGATAGGTCGCGATCATCAGCCCCAGGAAGAAACAGAAGCCGACGACGCCCGTACTGACGAGGACTTCCAGTAAGCCGCTGTGGACGGCCTTGGCATGCTCCGCGGCGCCGCGCGCTTCCGCCGCGTATTCGGCCCGGTAAATCGTCCCGAAGGTCCGGGGCCCGACGCCTATGATGGGCGAGGTCTTGAAGACTTCCAGCGCGGAACGGTAGATGTAGCCGCGGGAGCCGCCGAGGACCTCTTCCGTCTCGCCGGCGAACAGCGCGCCGAACCACCGCTCTTGCCGGCTTCTGTATTGCTCCGGTATCAAGATTAGGGTGACTACCAATATAGATGCAGCCAGCAGATAGGGGATCAGCTTCCTACGCCTTTTTATCAGTTGGTACGTAAAGGTTATTACGATGGTTAACAAGCCGCCCCGCGAGCCGGTGAGAATAATCGTCACGAGGCACGTGCCCAGGCCGCATAGGAAGAGAAACCTCTTTTTAGCGTCCGTGACGGCCAGCGACAGGACGAGCAACATCGCGGCGGCGAAGTTCGCCACCATAGCCAAGCCGTTCGCGTTGCCCATGGCCCCCGCGGCGCGTATGACGCCGCTCAACGCTGTGGAACCAATCCCGGTAAAGCAAGAGACGAGCAGCGACAGTACGAAGAACCACGTGTAGCGCACGAACCATTTCGCCTCGGCGAATAGATTTATGAAGATGATGTATAGAATTATGTTCTCGAGCAGTTGGAACGTAGCCGTCCACACCTTCGCCCACGCCAGCGCCCGGAACGCTGATATCAACGTCGCACCCAGAAAGCCGTATAAGAATACTAATTGCGTTTTGTGGCCGAAGACGATTTTCTCTTTTTTGGTAACGACCAGCGCTATGAACCCGATGAACGTGAAGAGGCCGATGCTCTTGGTGAGAGTGACGCCCAAGCCGCGGAAGAGGTGCTCCAGCCGCAGGCCCCGGGAGAAAGAACGGTAAACTCTCAACGCTACGAGACCGATTTGGGGCTTCGTAATAATTACCAGGAACAACGCCAGGAATACGGAGAGTTGGAGCAGCCTCGTCGCGGAGCCCCTTAATAACAAAAAGTAGGATATTACCGCCAGCAGCACCAGCGCCGACGCCGTCAACGTCCGCCGCAGGTTCGTGCCCCACAGCGCCCCCCGGAGCCGGCGGCCCGCGGACCGAAGCGGCCCTTCGCCGCCCGGTTGCCTTCCCGCAATTTTTAACCGCGTCGCCATTCTTTTATCGCAACTACAATCGCAGCGGCGCTTGAAGGGTCCGTTTACTTTTTGTGGTCCCCTTCGTCGCCGCTATTTCTGTGGAATATTACCAGATTAAGCAGAAATGTAAAAGCCTTTTGTCGGAGGGTTGGGGTGAATGGTATTGGCTCGAGCGTTATGTTATATTTCGAACGCGATGAGAAGGGCCGTCGCTATCGCGCTCGTTTGTTGTTCCGCGGCTGCGGCGCAGTGGCGCGCCGAGGAACCGCCGCCGGGCCAAATCGTCGTCGCCAGGCTGAAGTACGGCGGCGGCGGCGACTGGTACGCCAATCCCACCAGCCTCCCCAACCTCCACCGCGCCCTCCGCGAACGCGCCGGCCTGCCCGCGGCCCGAATTAAGGACGACGTCGTCGCCGACGTGGCCACCGACGCCCTCTTCGATTACCCGATTTTATTCATGACCGGCCACGGCAACGTCCGCTTTACGGAGCGGGAGCTGGCGCGGCTGCGCCGCTATTTGGAGCGCGGCGGCTTCCTGCACGTCGACGACAACTACGGCCTGGACGATTCCTGGCGCCGCGAGTGCGCGCGGCTTTTCCCGGAGAGCCCCCTTGTCGAGCTGCCGCCCGACCACGAGATATATCGCATCTATTACGACTTCCCGGACGGCCTCCCCAAGATACACGAGCACCACGGCGGCCCGGCCCGCGGCTACGGCGTCTATTATAAGGGCCGGATGGTGATTTTCTACTCCTACAACACGGACCTGGGCGACGGCTGGGAGGACGCCGGCGTCCACGACGACCCGCCGGACAAGCGCGAGGCCGCGCTCAAGATGGGCGTGAATATAGTGGTGTACGCCCTCACTCATTAACGGCGGCGGGCTTTTTTTGGGTTCTCCCGACGAATTTAAACCGTAACGCCCCGGCCGGGGTCGATACTAATGTTGCGAATCCGAACGGTTTTATGTTATAATAAGTAAGTCGCAACGGGCCGCAAGGCCGTCACCGCTAACCAATCAAGAGTAAGGAGGTCGCCCATGCCACGTTAGTTTCGCCCGGAGCCGGGATATGGCGGCGGACGATTCTACATTGGCACAGGCGATTCGCAGCGGCGACGAAGCGGCCGCGACGTCTTTTTACGAGAAGTATTGCGGTAAGATCTACCGCATGATGTACTTCTCGTCGAGCAGCGAGGCGCAGGCCGAGGACCTTACTCAGGCCACGTTCCTCGCCTTTTTCGAGTCGCTGCCTCGCTTCCGCGGCGAATCCCGCCTCTCCACCTGGCTTTACGCCATCGCCAAGAACGTCCTCCGCAACTACTACTCCCGCAAAAAACGGAAACGCGAGGTTCCGCTCGACGACCGCGGCGCCGCGGGCGAGATGCGCTCGTACCTCGACGGCCTGGTGTCGGAGGAGGACCCACCCGAGAAACTGTTGGCGCGCGAGGAGGCGACGGTCGTCGTTCGCGCGGTGCTGACGCGGTTGACGACTTCTTATCGCGAGGTCCTCACGCTTCGCTATTTCGACGGCCTTTCCAACGCCGACGTGGCGGCCGCGCTCGGGAAAAAAGAGAGCACCGTCCGCGTCCTGTTGCACCGGGCGTCGAAGGCGTTCGCGCGCGAGCTTCGGCGGATGGAGGCGCGCGCCGGCGGCGAGCTTGTCGAGAAGCCGAACGCGCGAGCACAAAAGCGCAATTAAAATTAGTAGGGGGCCTTGGGCCGTTCTATAAAGGCCGCGCTTTGGACGTTTAGGGCGGTTTTTTTGTTTTAA
>JAZGGY010000061.1:0-2058 GCA_036480675.1 bacterium
TCCTCGGGACCCTCGCGCCGCTCAAGGCGTGGCAGCTGGGCGGCGTCGCGATTAAGGGCGCGGTCGAGCGCGCCGGGATAAAGCCGGAACAGGTCGACGAGGTGATAATGGGCAACGTCGTCTCGGCCGGTATGGGCCAGGCGCCGGCGCGACAGGCGGCTATCGCCGCGGGCTTGCCCGCATCCGTGAACTGCGTAACGATTAATAAAGTGTGCGGCTCGGGCGTCAAGGCGGTCTCGATGGCGGCGCAGGCCATCAAGGCGGGCGACGAGAAGATAATCGTCGCCGGCGGCCTGGAGTCGATGTCCAACGTCCCGTTCTACTTCTTCAAAGGACGGAGCGGCCAGAAGTTCGGCAATATGGAGCTCGTCGACGGCGTGATCCACGACGGCCTGTGGTGCGCCTTCGAGGACCAGCACATGGGTTGCCTGGGTGACTTCACCGCGCAGAACTCCGGCATCAGCCGCGAGGAGCAGGACGAGTGGGCCGCGAACAGCCAGGCCAAAGCGCTGGCCGCGATAAAGGAAGGCAAGTTCAAGGCCGAGATCGTCCCGGTCGAGGTTCCCCAACGTAAGGGCGACCCCATCGTCTTCGACACCGACGAGGGGCCGCGCGAAACCACGGCCGAGAAGCTCGCCAGGCTCAAGCCGGCGTTCACCAAGGACGGCACCATCACGGCAGGCAACGCGCCGGGCTTAAACGACGGCGCCGCGGCGACGGTGGTCATGACCGCCGCCAAGGCCAAGGAGTTGGGCGTCACGCCGGACGCCACCATCGTCGGCTACGCTTCGGCCCACGTCGAGCCCAAGATGCTGTTCTACGCGCCGGTGGACGCCGTCAAGCGGTTGATGGCCAAGACGGGCGAGTCTATCGGCGACTACGACCTCGTCGAGATCAACGAGGCCTTCAGCGCGCAGGTTCTGGCGGACGGCAAGGAGCTCGGCTGGAACTGGGACCGCGTGAACGTGAACGGCGGCGCGGTGGCGCTGGGACATCCCATCGGCGCCTCGGGCGCGCGCATTCTGGCGACGCTGGTATACGCGCTCAAGGACCGCGGTTTGAAGCGCGGCCTGGCCACCGCTTGCCTGGGCGGCGGCGGCGCGGTCGCGATGAGCATAACGGTTTAATCATAACCCACACGCAGGGGAGGCAACATGGCGATAAAGAAAGTCGCCGTCGTAGGCGGCGGAACGATGGGTAACGGCATCGCGCACATCTTCGCGCAGGCCGGCTTCGACGTGACGCTAATCGACCAATCGAAGGACTTACTCGAGAAGGCGCTCGGCGTCATCACCAAGAATCTGGGGCGCCTGGTCAAGAAGGAAAAGATTTCGCAGGAGGACGCCGACGCGGCGCTCGGGCGCATCACGAAGTCGACGGACCTGGGCGACGCCAAGGACGCGGACCTGGTCGTGGAAGCGGTCTTCGAGGACCGCGACCTCAAGAAGAAAATTTTCACGGAACTGGACGAGAAGTGCAAACCGGAGGCCGTCCTGGCGTCCAACACGAGCTCGATACCGATCACCGAGATCGCGGGCGTCACGAAGCGGCCAGATAAAGTGATAGGCATGCACTTCATGAACCCGGTACCGGTGATGAAGCTGGTGGAGATCATCCGCGCCATCGCGACGTCGGACGAGACGTACAAGGTGGCGGAGGAGGCGGCGACGGCCGTCGGCAAAACGCCGGTGGAGGTCAACGACTACCCGGGCTTCGTCTCCAACCGCGTGCTGCTGCCGATGATCAACGAGGCTTGCTTCGCGCTGTACGAGGGCGTCGCGACCAAAGAGGCGATCGACACCGTCATGAAACTCGGCATGAACCACCCCATGGGGCCGCTGGAGCTGGCGGACCTCATCGGCCTCGACGTCTGCCTCGACATAATGGAGGTCCTCTATGACGGCTTCGCGGACTCCAAGTACCGGCCTTGCCCGCTGCTGCGCAAGATGGTGCTGGCCGGCTACCTGGGCCGCAAGACCAAGAAGGGCTTCTACGATTACGAGTAGGGAGTATGACGTAGGGGCGACTGGCCAGACGCCCCTACAAGGGCCCCCAAAA
>JAZGGY010000062.1:0-12989 GCA_036480675.1 bacterium
GCGAAAAAGTACTTCCCCTCGCACTCCCGCTTGCTGCGTCACGGCGGCCCGCGGGGACGGTGGGATGTTTTGGTACAGCTCGGCGTGGCCGCCGTGATGGCCGGGTGGGTCGTTTGGGCGCGCGCCCTCTGGTAAGAAGGAACATGGACGAGGACGGGTGCGCCGAACGGAAATTTCTGGCCGACGCGGCCCTGGGTCGGCTGGCGCGGTATTTACGGATGCTGGGTTACGACGCCGCGTACCTCAAGGACCGGGACGGCGCCGCGGCGCTGCGGGAGACGCTCAAAACGAGCAGGACGTTGCTCACGCGCCGCCGCGACCTGGCGGCTCGAGACGACATAGAGGTATTCCACGTCGAAGACGACGACGTGTTGGCGCAACTCGCCGCCACCGCCCGGCGCTTCGATTTGAAGTTTACCGCCGACGCCATGGCGCGTTGCATCGAGTGCAACGAGCGGTTGGGTTCGGTTTCGAAGGCGGACGTTCTGGAAGAGCTGCCGCCGCACGTACGAAAGACGCAGGAGATATTCGCCCGCTGCCCGAGCTGCGGCCGGATATACTGGCCCGGGACCCACTACGCCCGGGCGGTGGCCAGACTCCTGGGCGCGTTAAAGCGGAGTTGTTGACGAAAGGGCGGCCCGTTACATGGCCGGCGACCGTACGATAAAAATCCTCATACTGCTCGTCGCGGTGGTCGCGACTTTGGTCCTCGCCTGGGTTTACGTCAACCTGGGCTTGAAATTCCTCGCGCCGGGGTTGCTCATCCTGGCCGTTCTCGCGCTGATGCTCTTCTTCCGCGACGTAAAGACGCCGTTCTTCTACCTGCTCGTAATCCTCCTACCCATTTTTATCGCACGCTACCTCGCCCCCATACCGGACGTCGAGCACCCGGGCATACTGAACGTGCCGGTGCTTTATTCGTACGAGGTCCCGCTGTACCTGTTTATATTCTTCTGGTTCATAGAATTCGTCGCCGGCCGCGGCGCGGGCCTCATGGTCCCACGCACCGCGCTGGCGTTGGGGCTACTTTTCATACCGGCCATCCTGTCGACGTTCTTCGCGCTCGACTACACCTACGGCGCGTACGAACTCTTCCGGATGTTCGAGATGTTCCTGTTCTTCCTGGTGGTGGTCAACTATCTCAAAACCGACCGCCAGCTTAAAATCGTCATCGTCATCTTAGCCGCGGACGTCGCCTTCCAGTCGATAACCGCCATATTGCAATTCCTCAATCCGTGGGGGATGTACGAGCTCCTGGCGAAGTTCGGTATTTACATGGGCATTTCGCACGCCACGCCGTACGACCCCACCAGCCCCATTCGCGCCTGCGGGACGACGGGATACTGCAACTTCCTGGCCGGTTTCTTTGAGCTAACCTTACCGTTATTCGCCTCGCTGTTCTTCTTCTACCCGATGTCGAAGACGAAGAAAAGGGTAATTATAGTACTGCTCGCGCTCTCGCTGATCGCGCTGCTAACCACGTTCTCGCGCGGGGGCCTCTTGGCCATAGCGGTCGCCGCCGCCGCGTTGCTGGTTCTGGGCGTCCGGCACTTCCCCCAGCTGGGACGGCACGCGCTCCGAGTATCGGTGGCGGTAGGCGTACAACTGGCCATAATATTCGCGCTGCTGTCGGAAAAGCTCTTTATGCGCGTTCGGTTCTTCGCGGAGACGATGGAGGACGAGGTCCGCATAGCGCTCATGCGGAACGCGTTCGAGATGATCAAACACAATCCCGCCGTGGGCGTGGGGTTGAACAACTACCCGGAAGCCTTCTTCACGTACGAGGTCACGGGCGTCGAATTCGAGATGTTGTTCCCGGTCCACAACACCTGGCTCCTCATAGCTTCGGAGCAGGGGCTCATAGGGTTGGCGGCGTTTTTGGTGTTCATGCTCTACGTATTTTTCGACGCGCGGCGCGCCATGAGGGAAACGTCGCCCCTCCACGCCGCCACCGCCGTAGGTTTGAGCGCGGGGTTGCTCGCCTGGCTCACCCACAACGTCGTCGCGCCGTTGTACCAGTCCTCGCTCGTCAACCGCGTTACGTTTATATTCGTAATAGCGTTGTTGGCCGTCATTCCCCGCCTCCGCAGCGAAGAGAAGAGTGCTCCCCTATAACGCGCCGCGACCGAGAGCCTACCGCGGCCGGACGGGCCCGTTCGGCCTAATTTTTTACCATGACCCCCCAGACACGCCTCTCCCGTAATTATATATCGCTGGCGTTGGCGCGTTTTACGGCCAAGGTCATCTCCTTCGTGGCCGCGGTCGTCATCGCGAGACATTTGGGCGCCGGCGACTTCGGCGTCTTCACCTTCTCCTTCGCCGTCGTAACGCTCGTCGTCGTAATGTTCCAAGCGGGGATGACGCCCCTGGTTGTGCGGGAAGTCGCGCGCAACCGCGGCGCCGCGCCTAAATATCTCACGGTATCGCTCGGCGTCCGGGTTACCGGCGCCGCGGCCATCGTAGCCGTCGCCGCGGCGGTGTACGCCGTCACGGGCAGCCAGGCCGCGCTGGCCGCGGCGGTCGCCGCCGTCGCGCTGGGCTGCTCCGGCATACTGGCGTCGTTTACGGACATCTTCCAGGGCTTCGAGCGTATGGAGTACGTGGCGGTGGTGCTCGTCTTCAACAACCTGGCGACGCTCGGTTTCGTCATCGTGGCGGTCAGCTTGGGCGCGGGGGTCTTGCCGATCATTGCGCTGTACGCCGCGGCCAACCTGCTCTCCATCTTCTTCGGCGCGGTACTATGTTTCGCCAAATTCGCCCGGCCCACGGCCCGAGTGCGGTGGGCCGACTTCCGCGGCTTCGTCGCCGAGGCGGTCCCCTTTTCGCTGTCGGCCCTGGTGGCGAGCCTGTGCTGGCGCAGCGACGCCATTCTGCTCAAGTTGCTGGCGGGCGACCGGGCCGTGGGGATCTACGGCGCCTCGGCCCGCATCGTGGAGGGGCTGGTGCTGGTGGCGGGTTCGTTTCGGGAAGCGGTGTACCCCATCCTCTCCCGGTTGTGGCCTTCGTCGCCGGACCCCTTCCGCGACGCGTCGCGCACCGCCTTCAAATTCCTGGTGGCCCTCGCCCTCCCGATGGGCGTGGGGACGTCCATCGTGGCCTACAAGCTGTTCCCCTTCATCTACGGTTCGGACTACGCCGAGGGGTGGATCGTGCTGGCGGTGCTGATATGGGCGCTGGTGGCCATCTTCATCAGGGAGCTCTCCGCGGCGACGCTGTTCGCCTTCAACCTCCAGAAGCTCGTGCTGGCCTCCAACGCCCTGGGGGCGGCGACGGCCGTCGGCATCAACCTCATCCTCATACCGTACGTATCCTACCTCGGGCCGGCGGTGGCGGGGGTTACGGCCGCGTTCGCCACGACCTCCTTCAATCTCATAATAATCGGGACCAAAATGCCCGGCCTTTACCCCTGGCGGCTGGCGTTGAGGCCCGCGGCCGCGGTCGCGGTCATGGCGGCGGCGCTCGCGCTGGGGTGGCGGTGGCCGGTCCTCCTCAACGTATGCTGGGGCGCCGCGGTCTACGGCGCGGCGTTGCTGGTTACCCGCTATTACCGGCTGGGTCAGCTCGCCGAGCTCCTGGGGCGACGCTAACTCGCGCGAAAAAGAAACCCCCCGGTCGCCCGGGGGGTTTTTAACGTCGCCGAAATCGGGTTACTTGCCTTCGCCCTGGCCTTCGGCCCACTTCTCTTTCTTGCGGTCGCCGCCCTCCTTGAATTTCTCTTTCTTGAGGTCGCCGCCCTCCTTCAGTTTCTCTTCCTTCAGCCGGTGGCCCTCTTTGAGCTTGTCGCCTTCGGCCTCGGTGAGGCGGCGGGTGGGAGCGTAACCGTAGAGCCCGGCCAACGTCGCGTCGACTTCCTTAAGCGTAGCCTTGATGGCGTTTAACTCCTCCTGCGACAGGGTACCGCCGGTAGCGACGACGTCGTCAAGCTTGGACTTGACGGCGCGGAGGTCGAGTTCGACGCCGGCCAACGTCTCCTTCTCGGCGCCGGTCGCAACCGCCGTCAGCGTCGCGATATTGCCCAACACGCGGCCGCACATCGTCGCCGCGAAAGGATTATCCCAGCCCACGACCGCTATGGTGTAGGCCAAGCCGTCCAGGAGTTGAAGCTTGGCTACGTCGGGTGGCGTCTCCAACGGTTCGGCACCGGCCTCGTCCGGCGTCGCTACCTCGGGCCCCTCGGCAGGGGGCGCCTCCACCACGGCCGTCTCCGGTACCTCGACCTCTTCTTTCTTTTTGCAGGCGAAGAAGGCCACGGCGACGAAAACCGCCAACGATAGTACTAGCAACGTTTTAAAGCGCATCGCTTTCCTCCAAGGAATGAATTTAAAATAATGAACGCCGCCGGCGCGCCCGTCATCGCGCAAAACCGGCAGCTGTGCGAATGTCGTCCGAAAATGCTGCCGCCCAGCCCTGGATTTTAACCTCCGGCCGGCCGCTTCAACCCCCGTTAGGACGGCTTGTCGAAATCGAAGTCTTCGGGAGTGAGGCTCTCGAGCATCCTCTCCAACTCGTCGCGGGTTTCCTTATCGACGCCGGCGTCGGCGCCGCTGATTTCTATCACGGTTTTGGATACGTATATGGGAGCGGTCGTACGGAGCGCTATGGCTATGGCGTCCGAAGGCCGCGAATCGATCTCTATCGTCCCTTGGTGGGTCTCGACGACTATCCTGGCGTAAAAAGTATTATCGGACAGGTCGTTTACGACGACGCGTTCAACTTGCGCGTCGACGGCGTCCAGAAAAGCTTTTATGAGATCGTGGGTCATCGGCCGCGTCGGCTCCACGCCCTCGATGGCACTCATGATGGCATACGCTTCGTACGGGCCGATCCAAATGGGCAAAATCTTCCCGGCCTCCTCGTTCTTCAAAATAAGGACCGGCCGGTTCGTGCTGGGGTCGTGGGTAACCACGGCCACGCGCATCTCTAAAAGTTCAACCGACATCGCTTCGCTACCTTAATCTCAAGCCGATTAAGTATATCATAAAGGCGATAACATTACAAGAAAACGCGAACCGTCAACTACCGTCCGTTATTCTTTTCAAATTCGGAAATTTGCCGTAAACGTAGTGTTTCAAAGCCGTTTCACTTCTGCGTAAGATTAGACAAGCCGGCGCGCTCGCAGGTTTAAGCAGACGGCCTACTTCCGCTGCCGGCATTACCGCCAACGCCGTCGCCCACGCGTCGGCCTCGGCGCACGTCTGCGCCACGACGGTAACGCCCGCCGGGCCGTCGACCGGCCTTCCGGTCCGCGGGTCGAACAGGTGGCTGAATTTCCGGCCGTCGGCTTCGAAGCGCTGCGCGTAGCCGCCCGAGGTAGCGCAGCCGCCCGACGTTAGGCCGAAGGCCGCGTAGAGGCCGTCCCGGTCGGGGTGCTTCACCCCTACGCGCCACTCCTCCCCGGACCTGGGCCCCCCGCCGAAGCAGGCCAAGTCACCGCCGACCTCGACGATGCCGGCCGTCGCTCCCGCTTCCGCCATCGCCGCCGCGGCCCTGTCCACGGCCCACCCCTTCGCTATGCCGGACAGGTCGAGCACCATTCCCGGCCGCGCGAAAGCGACGGTCCGTTCCTCCTCTACCAGCAAAATGCCATCGTAACCGACCTTTTCCATCGCCGCGGCCACCTCGTCGTCGCCCGGCCAGCGCGGTTCTCCTCCTTTTACACCGTAAAGCTCGACCACGGGCGCCACCGTCGGGTCGAAGTAGCCGCCGGTCGCGACGGCGGCTTCCCGCGCCAGCTTAACCAGTTCGAATAATTCCGGCGACACTTCCGTCGGCCCTTCGGCCGCGGCGCGGTTCAAACGGCTCAGCTCGCTCTGGGGGTCCCAAGAGGAGGCCACCTTCTCGTCCCGGGCCACGGCCTCGAGCGCGGCCCCCGCCGCCCGCCGCGCCGTCTCCTCGTCCGCCGCCACCGCCCGCGCCAAGACGACGGTACCCATAGCCTGCCGCTCGGCGCTGTATTCGGCCGGGCCGCGGCCGCAGCTCGCGAGGATTACCAACAAAGCGGCCGGGATAATAAAATCGCGCCTCATCTCAAAACCGCCACTTTGCCCGTCACGGCGTCGGCCATAACCGCGGACTCGACGCGAAATAGGTAAACGCCGCTCGCTACGTCGGCCACGTCCCACCGCAGTTGCCGGCCTTCCGCTGCGGCCTCAAATACCTTCGTGCCCGAGACGTCGAAGACGACGAGGCCGTCGCCGGGGAAGAGGCCGTCGAAAGTTACCTCCGTCTGGCCGGCGCGCCAGCGCGCCGGGTTGGGATAGGCCACGACGCGCGGGGCGTGTATGATACGTACCGGCCCGGCGCTCGGGGCGGTATACGGTTCGTTGACGCCGTCCTCGATTACGCCGTAGACGTAGTAGCGCCCCGCCGGTAAAGACGACGTGTTCCACTCGTACGAGCCGCGGTTCCCCCGGTCGTTCTGGGGAATGCCGGAGGCGATGAGCGTACCGCTCTCGCCGCCGTTGTCCTTCGCCCAATAGAGCGATATCGCCGCGTCCCGGCCGAGGTCGTCGACGTCCACGTCCCACCACCGGATGACGTAGCCGGCGTCGGCGTAGTCGCCGCCGTCGGGGTCGACGATGCCCATCAAGGGCGACGTATTGGGGCCGGCGAGATCGAACGCCGTGGCAACGAGGATCCTGGCCATGTCCGCGAAGAAACTCGGATTGAGGGTATCTACGGTATCGCCGTCGGTGTGGATGTAAGGGCTGGAATCGTTCCACCCCTCTGACTGGATAACCGCCTTGTAACCTTGGCCCCAGAAGGAAACGTGATCCGAACCGCCCGCACCGCTCCCGTTGGGCACCATCTTGACGGAGGTGTATCGCGCCGCCTTCGTTGCCATTAGCTCCGCGATTTCGTACGAAGGTCCGTTGGCCCCCGCCGTCGCGTCGAGGACGGCGTCGGCCTCGTACGCCACCATGTCGAGATTTATCATAGCCTTGATGTCGTCGCCGCGCGCTCTGGCGGTAGTGGCGTAGTGAATGCTGCCGAAAAGACCGAGTTCTTCGGCGTTGAAGCCGATAAATATAAGCGTCCGGTCAAAGGCGTAGCCGCTCAGGATGCGAGCGCACTCCAGAACCGCCGCCGTCCCGGAGGCGTCGTCGTCGGCCCCCGGCGCCGCGGCCCGAGGGTTGCCCACGGAACCGAACACCGCAGAATCGAAATGGGCGCCGACGACTATTTGCTGGTCCGGATACTTAACGCCGTCTATGCGGGCGACGACGTTGGCCGCGTTTTTGGAGCCGCGTCGAGTTACGACCTCGAAGTATTGGCGGTCGACGGCGGCGCGGAGGACCTTGCGATACTCGTCCTCCAGAAATGCGGTCGCGGCGTCGTTGCCGTGGAAGTAGACGTAGCGCGAGTAGAAATCCTGGAGGCGTTCGGCCGTCGCCATTAGCTTGTCCCGCCGTACTCGCTCCGCGGCGCCGGCCTCGAGCGGGTTGAAAGGCGCGGCCGGCAACGCCACCCCCGGCCTTCCCCGCGGCAAGTAGACGACGTTAAAGGCGTAAAGCGGAGCGAGCGCCGCGGCGTCCGCCGCCGTCAGTACGAAGAACCGATTGCCGCCCGCCAGCTCCCCCGTCGCGAGTCGCGGGCCGTCGTAGGCCGCGGCCGCCGGCAACACGAGGAACACCTCTTCTTCGACCGCGACGGCCACTCCACTCCAAGCCCTGCCGCCGGCGTCGAACCCGGCCAAAGCACCGTCGTCCACGGCCGTGTAGGCGTGGCGGCCGACGAAGACGAATCGTTCCTCACGGCCGCCGCGCAACGCCTCGAAGTCGGCCACGTCCGCGACCGCTATTTCCACCAGGACCCTGGCCGACGCGAGCGGCGCGGTCGCCGAAATTAAAACCGCCCAAATCGCAAACCTTTTCACGCTCTACCTCCGAAAGCCGTCAGCGCAACTTCTCCCACGCCGCCTTTTTTCCGCCGAAGAAATACCGCAGCCACCCGTACGCAAGGGCCGCGTTCGCCAATGTGAAGAAATAGGCCCCGCGGAATAGAAACGGCGCCCGGCGGCGACGCCAAAGCCAGCCCAAGGCCGCCGCAACGTAAAAAAGCACCTGCGCGACGAGCAGGGCGGCGCCGAACGCGCTGCCCGCGGCAGCGGCCGCGGCCGCCGCCGCCAACGCCACGGCCAGGAAGCCCGGGCCGAGCCACCGCAAAATTTTATGCGAAAATAGCTGCCACGGAATCCGCCGCCACACGGCGCCGTCCAGCGCCGCCAGCGCGGCCACCGACCCGGCCATGATGCGCGCCTTCCGCTTGAACTCGCCCAGGCCGTCGTCCAGCGCCTCCTCGCGCGCGACCGCCGCCGGCGCGTACGCCAGCCGGTAGCCGGCCGCCACGACCTCCAACGACACGAAGAAGTCGTCCATGATAAGGCGGCCTTCGGGAACCTTTTTATACAAACCGCGCTTCACGGCGTACAGCGAGCCGTCCGCGCCCACGGCCGAGCCGACGGCCGCTTCCAACTTCTTAATGCGGGCCTCCCAGCGCCAATAAACGCGCTCGGGCGTCGCGCCGCGCGTGACTACCTGCTCGCCGCACACGGCGCCCACGCGCGGGTCGGCGAACGGCGCCACTAGCTCGCGCAGCGACCCGGACGGAATCCCGGCGTTGGCGTCCGTGAAGACGAGAACCTCTCCGGCCGCCACTTCGGCGCCAGCGTTGAGGGCCGCGGGTTTACCCCGCCTCTCGGGCCACCCTACGACCCGTACGCCTTCGGTACCGCGCGCAACGGCCGGGGTCTCGTCGTCCGAACCGTCGGAGACGACGATTATTTCGATTTTGTCCGCAGGGTAATCGGCGACGCGGAGGTCTTCCAACTTGGCCGGCAAGGTCGCGGCTTCGTTATAGCACGGGACGATTACGGATAAAGTGGGTAGAACGGCTAAGGGCGCGGGCTTGGCCGGCGCGCGACCCAACGCCGCGGCCAGCCGCAAAAGCAGCGGATAACCGACGTAATGATACACAACGGCCGCCAAAGCGGCGGCCGCACAAGCCTCCAACGCGATTCTTACCCAAAACATAACGAAGGTCATAAAAACAGAAGGCGGAGGGGCGGTCGCTTCCTCAATAATACTGTCCGCTCAAAGCCCGCCTCTCCCGCGGCTCCGGATAGAGGAGCCCGCCCCGCAAGTAATAACGTCGCGACCTCATGCCCAGCGACGTAATTAACTCGTACGATATCGTCTCGGCGTGGGCGGCGAGCTCGTCGGCCGTGATCTCCTCGTCGCCGTCGCGGCCCAAGACCGTGATCTCCTCCCCCAACCGCGGCCGCGCGCTCGGGCCGAGGTCGAACATCGTCATATCCATACATACCGCGCCCGCTACCGGAACCCGTCGGCCGCGCCAAAGGCCCTCGCCCCGGTTGGACAACAGGCGGGGATAGCCGTGGCGGTAACCGAGCGGCGTCGTGGCGACGGTACTCTTCTCTTTCGCCTCGTACATCCGCTTGTACGAAATGGTTTCGCCGGGGCGCACCTCTTTCGAAAATATTACGGGCGTCCGGTAAGTCATCACCGGCTCGAGGGGTACCGAACGGGCGACGCCCTCCGACGGGTAAAGGCCGTAAAGTATGATGCCGGCTCGCACCATGTTGAAGTACGCGTCGGGCAGATCGAGGATAGCGGCGCTATTGGCGAGGTGGTTGCGCGGTACGGCGTGTCCCCGCCGCTGCACCTCGCCGATGAGTTTGTTAAAAACCTCTATCTGCCCCCCCGAGAAGTCTTTATCCTCGACGTCCGGCAGGTGCGTTATCAACCCCTGGAGGGAGAGGTGGGGGAAGTCGCGGAGGCGGTCGCAAAACCTCGGCACGTCGCGCGCCGCGATGCCCAACCTGCCCATCCCGGTATCCACTTTTACGTACACCGGTACGCGTTGGCGGGCCTCTCGGGCCCCGACCTCCAACGCCTCGGCGAACTCGAGCTGGCACAGGACGGTGCCCGCCCCCCACCGCGGGATTTCGGCCGCGCCCGCCGGCGCCGTCAGGCCCAGGACGAGTATGGCCGACGTTATACCGGCCACGCGCAGCGCCCGGGCCTCGTCCACGTTCACCACGCCCAGAACGTCCGCCCCTTCGACGACGGCGACGCGGCTCAGCTCGGCCGCGCCGTGGCCGTAAGCGTCGTCCTTGACGACCGCCAAAAGCTCCCGGTGGCGGCCGACGTGGGCCCGAATGGCGCGCACGTTGCGGGCGAAGGCGTCGACGTCCACGTAGACGCGGTTTTGCCACAAGTCGCGGTCGGCCACCGGGAGGCGGTCGACCGGCGCGGGGCTCGTACCGCTGCGAAGCGGGTCCGCCGCGGCAACGCTGTGGCGCTTGGCGGTCACCGCCGCTAAAACGCCTCCTCCGCGCCCGATACGGCGGGACCGAACGCTTCGTCCCGGCGCGTCACGTTTTCGAAACGGGTGTACTTACGAACGAAAAGCAATTTAACGCGGCCCGTAGGGCCGCTGCGCTGCTTGGCGACGATGACGTCCGTTTCGGAGAAGTGTTGGTCTTCGCCGTCGCCGTCGGCGGACGGTTGGTGGAGGAACATCACGACGTCGGCGTCCTGCTCGAGCGCGCCCGACTCCCGCAAGTCCGAGAGCAGCGGCTCGCCCGAGACCCTCCGCTCCACGGCCCGGCTGAGCTGGGCGCACGCCAGCACCGGGATGTCGAGCTCCTTGGCCAAAGCCTTGAGGAACGAAGAGACCGCCGCTATCTCCGTCTGGCGGTTCTCGTACCGACCGTACCCGTGCACCATCTGGAGGTAATCGACGATGATAAGCTGGACGTCGCGGCGGGCCTTTATCCGCCGGGCCTTGGCGCGCATCTCGAGTATGTTGAGAGTCGGCGAGTCGTCGACGAATATGGGCGCGCCGGAAAGCCGGTTGACGGCCTCGGTCAACGGCCGCCACATCATAGACGACAGTCGGCCGGACCGCACCAGGCTCAGGTCGACGCGGGCCACCGAACACAACAGCCGGTGGGCCAGCGCCTCCCTCGACATCTCGAGCGAGAAGATGGCCACCGGCAGGTTGCGGTCCAACGCCAGGTTCTGCGCCACGTTTAGCGCGAGCGACGTCTTCCCCACGCCGGGACGCGCCGCCAATATGATGAGATTTTGTTTTTGGAAGCCCCCCGTCAGGTCGTCGATCTCCAGATAGCCGGTCTCGAGGCCGGAGATGTGCTCCTTGTTCTTCGCCCGCGCCTCGATGGCGTCGTAAACCTCCCCAATAACGTCGCCCACCGGCACGAAATCCTGCTTGAGCCGCCTCTCGGCGATCTGGAAAACCTTAGCCTCAGTCTCGTCCAGCAGGAGGTGCGGGTCTTCGCGTTCGCCGCTCGCCCGCTCGGCGAGGTTGACCGAAACGTCTATCAAGGAGCGGAGTACGTACTTCTCCTCGAGCAGCCTGACGTGGTGCGAGAAAGAGGCGACGGTCGTTATGTCCTCGACCAGGGAAAGCAGGTAGGCCGTGCCTCCCGCGTCCTCCAACTTCCCCCGGCGCTTGAGCGCGTCGGCCAGCGTGACGACGTCCACGTCGGCCTCGTCCTTAAATAGATCGAGCAAACTCGCGTAGATGTGGCGGTGATTGGGCCCGAAAAAATAATCGTCTTCGAGCCGCTCCAGCCCCTCGTGAAGGGCGTCGCGGTCAAGGATCATGGCCCCGAGCACCGCGCGTTCCGCGTCGAAGCTTGCGGGGTATTCCCGCGCCCTCGCCATCGGCGCTACTCCTCCGAGCGTACGACGGTTACGGACACCGGCGCCTCTACGTCCTCGACGAGCTTTACGCGCGCCGTAAATATCCCGATGTGCGATATGGGCTCGTCGAAGGACACCAGCTTGCGGTCGACGTCGAAGCCGCGTTCGGCGAGCGCCGCCGCGATTTCGCCGGCCGTTACGCTACCGTAGAGCTCACCGCTCTCGTTGCAAAGTTTTTCGAACTTCAGCGCTACTTCCGCCAGCCGCGCCGCCTCCTCCCGGGCCCCGTCGCGGAGGCGCTCCTTGCCGCCCGCGACGCGCTCCAGTTCGGCCGCGAGCGCCGCCCTGTTTTTATCCGTCACCGGGACCGCCAAACGCTGCGGGATAAGGTAGTTGCGGGCGTAGCCGTCCGCCACCTTCACGATCGCGCCCCGGCGCCCGAGCTTCTCGACGTCCTGTAATAGCATAAGTTCCATAAACGGTACCTGGATACGGCTGCGCCTAACGGTACAGCTCTCGCAAGTAAGGCAATAAACCCATAAACCGCGCGCGTTTTATCGCCCGCGCCAATTGTTTTTGATGCTGCGAGCAATTACCGGTGCCCCGCCGCGCCTTGATCTTGGCCTTGTCGCTCATATACCGCCGAATAAGTAGAATGTCCTTGAAGTCGATGTATTCGACCTTGTCGGCGCAAAAGCGACAATGCCGTTTTCTGACCGCTCGGCGGACTTTCATTTTCGACGTCGGCTCTCCTCGCCGCGTCCGGGATGCCGACCGTCGGGGGCTAATAGAAAGGGACGTCGTCGCCGGGTTCCGCGCCGCCGCCCGCACCTCCTCCGCCTTCCGGCCCGCCCAGGAAGACGACGCGGCTGGCGACTATCTCGGTAATCCACCGCCGCTCACCTTCCTTTTCGTAATCGCGGACATTGAGCCGCCCTTCCACCAATACGCCGCGGCCCTTATTCAAGTACTGGGTACAGAGCTCCGCCGTTTTCGCCCACGACACGACGTTGAAGAATTGCGCATCTTCCTTCAACTCGCCGTCGGCGTCGCGGTACGCGCGGTTCACCGCAAGCCGGAAATTCGCCGTCGCCGTTCCCTGCGGCGTGTACCGCAACTCCGGGTCCGCGGTAAGGTTCCCCATCAGGACTATTCTGTTAACCCCTCTTACCATCATTCCTCCCTTCGCTTGCGCGCTTCACGGTTTTGATGGACGCCGGGTGGCGCAGCACCAGTAGATGTCGCAGGATCTCCTCGTCGACGCGGATCCGCTGGGCCATGGCCTGAGGCAGTTCGCCC
>JAZGGY010000063.1:0-4881 GCA_036480675.1 bacterium
GCGAACAATAAGTTGCCGCCGGCGTCGAGGTCCTTCACCGCCACGACGGCGCTAATCTGCTCCTTGGGCGCGAGCTCCAACAGGTTGCGCACGCCCCGGCCCCGGCCCGAACGCCCTATCTCCGGTACGTTGTAAACCTTGAGCCAGTAGCATTTGCCGCGATTGGTAAAGAATAATAGATAGGCGTGGGTGGACGCTACGAAGATGTGCTCGACGAAATCCTCGCCCTTGCCGGCGGCGTGGCCCAAAACGCCGCGCCCCCCGCGGTGCTGGCGTTTAAAGACCGCGAGCGGCGTCCGCTTGATGTACCCCTCGTGCGTCAGCGTCACCGCCATGTCCTCCGCGGCGATGAGGTCCTCGAGCGAGAAGTCCTCTCCCTCCGCGGGGACGATCTCGGTGCGCCGCGGGTCGCCGTACTTCTCGGCCAGTTCCGTGATCTCGTCCTTGACGACGGCGTAGACTTTTTTCTCGTCGGACAATAGTGCCTTCAGCTCGCCGATGAGCTTCTTGATCGCGGCCAGCTCGTCCAGGACCTTCCGGCGCTCCAACGCCGTCAGGCGCGCGAGGCGCATGTCCAGAATGGCCTGCGCCTGGACCTCCGAAAATTTGAACTTGGCCATCAGGCCGGCGCGGGCCTTGTCCGCGTCTTTGGACTTGCGGATGAGGGCGATGACCTCGTCGAGGTGGTCGAGCGCCTTTTTGAAGCCGGCGAGGATGTGGGCGCGTTTCTGCGCCGCCTCCAGGTCGAACGCCGTACGCCGCATCACGACTTCGCGCCGGTGCTCGATATAGCAGGTCAGCAGCTCTTTCAGGTTTAAGGTGCGCGGCTGGCCGTCTACGAGCGCGATGGCGATGACGCCGTACGTTATCTGGCACTGGGTATGCTTGTAGAGTTGGTTGAGTATGATCTGCGTGTTGGCGCCGCGCTTGAGCTCGAGGACGACGCGCATTCCCTCGCGGTCGGACTCGTCGCGGAGGTCGCTGATGCCGTCGATCTTCTTCTCCTTGACGAGGTTGGCGATCTGCTCCAGCAGGCGCGTTTTGTTGACCTGGTAGGGGATCTCGTTCAGGACGATGCGCTCGCGGTCGCCGCGCCCCTCCTCGACCGCGGCGCGCGCGCGGACGACGATGCGGCCGCGACCGGTGTTGTACGCGTCCTCTATGCCGGCGCGCCCCACTATCACGCCGCCGGTGGGGAAATCGGGCCCGGGCAACATCGCGCCCACTTTGGCCAGCGTCATGTTGGGTTTATCTATAAGGGCCGTTACTACGCGGGCGACCTCGGCCAGGTTGTGGGGGGGCATCTTCGTGGCCATACCGACGGCGATACCGTCGGCGCCGTTGACTAGAAGGTTGGGCATAAGGGCGGGCAGGACCAACGGCTCCTGCAACGTCCCGTCGAAGTTGGGGACGAAGTCGACGGTGCCCTTGTCTATGTCGGCCAGCGCGGCCTCGGCCAGGGGCGCGAGTCGCGCTTCGGTATAACGCATGGCCGCGGCGGCGTCGCCATCCACCGAGCCGTAGTTCCCCTGGCCGTCCACCAACGGGTACCGCATCGCGAAGTCCTGCGCCAACCGGACCAACGTGTCGTAGACCGCCGTATCGCCGTGGGGGTGGTATTTACCGAGCACGTCGCCGACTATGCGCGCCGATTTGCGGAACTGTTTGCCCGCGCCCGCGCCCAGCTCGCGCATGCCGAAGATCAGGCGGCGGTGGACGGGCTTGAGGCCGTCGCGGACTTCGGGCAGCGCCCGGCCCACGATCACCGACATGGAGTAGTCAAGGTACGACGACCGCATCTCGTCGGCGATCGCGACCTTCTTCATCTTGGCGTCCTCAAACAACAACGGCGCACTCATACCTGAGCCGAAACCTTCCTTTTTGGTAAGGGGGATGGGCTGTCAGGCGTTCGGTAATTCCTTCGCGCGGTCGCCGCCGCTAGGTCCGCCGTCGGTCGAATACGACGACGGAGCCCTCTTTCGTCTTGCCGTACTTCTTCAATTCCGCCGCCACATCCACCATCGCGACGTACGACGAGTACTGTTTTTTGTCGTTGGGTACCGCCGCGATGGTCACGTGTATCTTACACGGCTGCTTACTGGTCCGGCCCTGGCGGTCGACCGTAATGAAGTGCCCGCGCGCCAGGTCCTCGGGGGCGAACAGCGACGTCACGCGGCTCTCGAAGTCGGCGATGATGCTGTCCGAGATCCCTTTGGCCGGGCCCGGCGCGCACACGACCGTAAAATCGTCGCCGCCGATGTGACTCACGTAGTCGCCGCGCGAGCCCTCGTGGGTCACGATTTTTACGACGACGTCCGCCAATAACTTTATTACCTCGTCGCCGCGGTTGTGGCCGTAGTAATCGTTGAAACCTTTGAAGTTGTCCAGATCTAGATATAGCAACGTAAAGGGCTCGCCCTCGGCGAGGAGTTTCTCGACGTACCCCTGGACCGCTACCTGCCCCGGCAGGCTGGTCAAAGGGTTTCGCTCGCGCTGCGACCGCGTCCGCGAGAGGACCATCTTCACGCGGGCCTCCAGCTCCTCGCGGCTGAAGGGTTTGGTAATGTAGTCGTCCGCGCCTACTTCCATCCCGCGGACCTTATCTTTGATCTCCTTCTTCGCGGTCAACATGATGACCGGTATTCTGCTGGTCCAAAAACCGCTCTTTAAGCGACGGCAGACCTCGATGCCGTCCATCTTGGGCAACATCAAGTCGAGTAGTATCAGGTCCGGCGAATACTCTTCGGCCATCGCCAGCGCCGTCTCGCCGTCGGTGGCCTGTATGACCTCGAAACCCCAGTTCTCGAGGTTGAAGTTGATTATCTCGCGTATGTTCGGCTCGTCCTCTACGACGAGGACGCGCTCTTGGGGCGCCTTTCGCTCAGCCATGATTAACCGCTTGAAACGCCGGCCCGGTACGCCGGCGGGCCGCAACGCCGACGCCGCCGTAAGCCGGCCGCCGACCTAACGAACGATAACGAAAGTGTCGGAGGTCGTGTCCGTTTCGCCAACGAGGTTGACGGTGAGGGGCTGCCCCTCAACCGCCGTTATTTGTTTGGAATAGATGATATTCGCCTTGCCGACGTCGTCGGTGGGCACCTGACGTCCCGACCAACACGCCAGCCCGAGGGTATGGGTCCCAGCGGGCACTTTGACGGTAAACGACCCCGGCTCGAGCACCCGCTTCGTCGTGCCGACGCCGGTCTCGGCCGTCGTGAAGGAGGCGATCCTCGTCCACTGGTCCTTGTAGTACACCCTCTCGCCGTCGACGTAGGCGGCGTACCACACGTTGAGGTCCGCGTGCGACGTAACGACGTACCTCCCCTCGACTTTGACCGTCAGCTCCGCCAGCTTGTCGGACGCAATCGCCGGTTTCTCGCCTGAGACGCGCCCCGTTACGTTGACGTCGACTTCGCCGGGGGTCCCGGCCGTCGAGGGGGGCGGCCCCCCCGGCTTCCGCATTATCATATATCGGACCAGGTCGTCGGAGGCGCCGGCGCCTTTCAAATCTATGAGGTCGTCCGTCGAGAGGCTGAAGTAGGAATCCGTTTCCTCGATGCGGGCGACGATGATGCTGTCGCTGATATCATTGTTTAAGAGCTTGACGACCTCGTCGATGGTCATCGGTTGAGCCGACGCGGTCGCGGGCGCGAGCGCGACGACGGCGATTAAAACCAGACCCCAAAGCCTCTGCTTCATGACAAACTCCTCTTGAGAGCCGAAAAAATCTCGACGGGTTCCGTTAAAAATATCACATATAAAAGGCGATGTCAATTTATCTCGGCGGCTTCGCGGGCCTCGATTGACACGGGGACGGGCGTATGCTACTTTCGGGGCAATTATGAGCTACCGCGCCGGTAACGTCGCGCGCTGGGCCGTGGCGCTGGTAGTGCCGGTCGTCGGGGGCGCGCTCGCCACGTACGGCGAGCTGGTATGGGGCGCGGCCGCGGTCGCGGCGCTGGTAGCAGCGCCGGGCCTTAGACGCTACGCCGCGATGTCCAGCGTCGCCTTCGGCTTGTTCGTACTCGCCCGCGCCGCGGCCGGCGTAACCGCTCGCGGCGCGGTGGCCGTCTTCCTGGGGCTGGCCGCCCTCGTCTCCCTGGCGTACATCCTTTCCTTGTACCGCCGGAAAGGCGGCGACAAGCCCGCCGCGGCGCAATGGGTCGTCGCCTTCACCGCCGTATCCGCCGTCGCCGCGGCCGGAGCGGCGGTGCTCCTCGCCGGGCCGGCCACTATCAACCTGGTACTCGCTCCCCTGGCCGCGGTAGCGGCGATAGGAGCCATCCCGGCGGCCCAAAAGCTGTCCCGCGCCGCCTTTATCGCGCTCGTCATCGGCCTCGCCCTCGGCTCTATAAAGGGAGGGGTGAGCTTCGGCCTGGCCCGCGCCGCGGATGAAGCGCTCGCCCGCGGCGACTACGCGGCCGCCGGAACGTACGCGCGCTACGCCGCGTTTGCCGGCGGCGGCGACCGCGCCCGACTCCTACGCCTCAAGGCCGCCGCGGCAGGCGGTGCGGCGTGGGCCGAGCTCGAAACCGTCTACCGAGAGCGCGACCGCCTCTCGTCGCCCCGGCCTTTCGACGCCGCGCTGGCGACGGCGGCCTTCGTGCGGGGCGACTACGAGAAGGCCGCGATGTACGGCGACCTCGCGGCGACGCCGTTGCCGACATCGGCGCTCCGCGACAAACCCGTACGCCGCGACGACGTATACGACGCCTTTGCCGCCGGCGCCGAGAGCCCCTTCGCCCGGGCGTGGGCCGAGCTGTGGCTCGGCAACCACGCCAAGGCCGCGGCGGCGTTCTCGGCGTTGGCCCCCGCCGACCCGAACGCGCGGTGGTACGAGGCGTTCGCGCTCGAGCGGGCCGGCGACCGGGAGGCCGCGGC
>JAZGGY010000064.1:0-3921 GCA_036480675.1 bacterium
GGCCAGATTCCCGGCGACGATTTCACCGTCCTCGGCCTGCGCGGCCACCTTGCCGTACTCGCCGTCGCCGGTCTTGCCCTGGAGGGGGCCGGCCTCGGCGGCGAGCATGGCGTATTCATGCGCTATCGCGCCCACGGTTTGCTGCAGCTCCCGGCGCGCCGTATCCTCGGGCGTATTGGCCGATAGGTAGTCGTTGATTTCTGCCGTGATGGTGAATAGATCGGCGCGGTAGGCCGGGGCCGATTTGACCGACGACGGCCCTTTAGCCGCGCGGCACCCCGCGAGCGCCGGCCACGTAGCCCACGCGAGGATTACGATAGACACGCCGAGCCGTTTCACCCGGTGGTATTTTTCACGCGCCGCCATAAACGTGTAATAATACTTACAAAATAGTATGAACGCAACAACAAAGTGTCGCCGGCCTAGTACTTGTCGTCGCGGAGCATTTTTGTTAGAATTACCAGTTGGGTTGAGGTCTCTTAACCGTGAAGGTATTAGTAACAGGAGCCAACGGCTTCATCGGGAGCCACCTCGTCGAAGCCCTTCTCTCAAGGGGGGATGACGTCAGGTGTTTGCTTCGGCCTACGTCGGACCGGCGCTGGTTGGAAGGGCTCGACTACGAAGAGGCGCCGGGCGCTCTCGACGACGAAGGCTCGTTGGCGCGGGCGGTAGCCGGCGTGGACGTGGTCTACCATTGCGCCGGCGCGACCAAGGCCCGCAAAGCCGAATCGTTGTACCGCGTCAACGCCGAGGGGACCGCGAACCTGGCCGACGCGTGTTCGGCGCGGCCCACGCCGCCGTCGTTGGTCTACGTCTCGAGCCAGGCCGCGGCCGGGCCTTGCGGGGCGGACGGCGGCCGTCGCGAAGCCGACGAGTGCGTTCCCGTCAGCCACTACGGCCAAAGCAAGCTCGAGGGCGAACGCGCGCTGCAGAAGCGCGCGGCCGACTTGCCTTTCGTTATAATTAGGCCTTCGGCCGTCTACGGCCCGCGCGATACGGACATGTTTTTGTTCTTCAAATTTATTAACAAGGGCGTCGAGCCGGCGTTGGGATGGGACAACCGGTACTTGAGCCTGTGTTACGTGGGCGACGTGGTGGACGCGTTGTTGCTGGCGGGCCGTAATAAAAGGGCCCGGAGCGAGGTGTACTTCGTGGCCCACGACGAGGTTTGGGACTGGCGCGGCGTAGCGCGCGCGGTGGCCGCGGCGTTGGGCGTAAAGACCAGGACGGTTCGCGTTCCCAAGGTAGTCCTCTTCGGCGCGGCGACGATTGCGGAGCTCGCCTCTACCCTTTCCGGGAAGGTAGCGACGCTCAACCGCGAGCGCGCCCGCGTCATGTTGGAAGAATTCTGGGTGTGCGATATAAGTAAAGCCAGAAAAGAATTGGGTTTTATCCCTCGCGTCGGGTTTGCCGAGGGAGCGAAATTAACGACCGCGTGGTACCGCGAACAAGGGTGGTTATAAACGTTATGAACGATCAACAAAGTCACCGGCCTGATATTTTTAGGAAGTGCGAGAGGTTTACGTTTGCGAGAGCGGCTATGGCCGCGGGCCTATATCCGTACTTTCACGTTATCGAGTCGGGCCAGGACCCCGAGGTTATGGTCGAGGGGCGCAAGATGATTATGGTGGGGTCGAACAACTATCTGGGTTTGACCTCCCACCCCAAGGTCAAGGAAGCGGCCATCAAAGCGACGCGGGAGTTCGGCGTCGGGTGCGTGGGTTCGAGGTTCCTGAACGGTACCCTCGCGTTGCACATAGAGCTGGAGGAAAGGCTCGCGAAGTTTTGCCGCAAGGAGGCGGCGCTCGTCTTCTCCACCGGCATGCAGACGAACCTCGGCGTTATTTCCGCGCTGGCCGGGAAGGGCGACGTCATCGTGACCGACAAGTACGACCACGGCAGCATCATCGACGGCTGCCGGTTGAGCTACGGCCACATGAAGCGCTTCCGCCACAACGACATGCGCCACCTGGAACGGGTCTTGCAATCTCCCGCCGACGGGGGTGGCGCCCTCATCGCGGTTGACGGCGTCTTCAGCATGGAGGGCGACATTTGCGACCTGCCGGCCATCGTAGAGCTGGCGAAGAAGTACGGCGCCCGGACCCTGGTCGACGACGCGCACGGCATAGGCGTCCTCGGCTCGCGGGGCGCCGGCGTCGCCGACCATTTCGGCCTTGACGAAGAGGTGGACATTATAATCGGGACGTTCAGCAAGTCCTTCGCCTGCGTGGGCGGCTTCGTCGCCGCTACCGAGACGGTCGTCCATTACCTCAAGCATTTCGCGCGGTCGATGATATTCTCCGCCAGCCTGCCCCCCCCCAACGTGGCCTCCGTGATAGCCGCGCTGGATATTATCGAGAACGAGCCCGAGCGCCGCGAGCGCTTGATGGAGGTGGCCGAAAAAATGCGCGCCGGCTTCCGGAACCTCGGCTACGATACCGGCGAGAGCACGACGCCCATCATCCCCGTTATCGTCGGCGACGACCTCACCGCGCGGACGATGTGGCGCAAGCTGTTCGACAAGCGTATATTCACGACGCCCGTTATGACGCCGGCCGTACCGGAGAACCGCGCCCTCATCCGCGTGAGCTGCATGGCGACCCACACCGACGAGCACGTCGACCGCGTCGTGGAAGCGTTCGACGAGGCCGGCCGCGAGATGGGCGTTATCGGGGGGAGGGGGTAGCGTGGTCGACGTAGCGGAGGCGGCCTCGCGACGCGATTTCAACGCGTTCGTCGATTTCCCCTACGTTTTGTACCGCGACGACGTCAACTGGGTCCCGCCGCTCAAGCGCGACGTCAAGTTTACGTTCAGCGGAAAGAACCCGTTCTGGCATCACGCCGAGCGGGCGCTTTTCGTCGCGCGCCGGGAGGGGCGGGTCGTGGGCCGCGTCGCCGCCATCAAAGACGAAGATTACGTAAAATTCGCGGGCGAGCCGTGCGGTTATTTCGGTTTCTTCGAGGCGGAAGACGACGGCGAAGCCGCGGCGGCGCTGTGGGACGCGGCCTCCGTTTGGCTCCGCGGCCGCGGCCTGACTAAATTTATAGGCCCCATGAACCCCTCCACCAACGAGGAATGCGCGTTCCTGGTGGAGGGTTTCGACCGCCCCCCCTACATAATGATGACGCACAATCCGCCGTACTACGCGTCGCTGGCCGAGGCGTACGGTTTCCGCAAGGCGCGGGACCTGTTCGCTTTCGTCTTGGAAATCTCGCCGGCGCGGCTGGAACGCCTGGAGCGAGTGGCGCGGCGGGTCCGGGAGCGCAACCCCGGCCTCACCGTCCGCTACGTCGACGTCGCCGACTTCGCCGGCGAGGTCCAGCTCGTGCGCGAGATCTATAGCCGCGCCTGGGAGGACAATTGGGGCTTCGTGCCGCCGACGCGCGAGGAGTTCGACAGTACGGCCCAACAGCTAAAGTCCCTCGTCGTCCCGGAGCTCGTCCCCCTCGCCTTCGTGAACGGCGATCCGGCGGGCTTCATATTTACGTTGCCCAATTACAACGAGGTTCTGGCCAGGATGGGGGGCTCACGGGGCCCGGTTAGCCTGATAAAATTCCTGTCGGGCAAGCGCAGGATAAAAAGCTGCCGCGTTATGCTCTTCGGCATTTGCCCGGAATACCGCAAGAGAGGTCTGGATGCGGTGCTCATGGCGTCCAATAACCGCGCGGCGCTCGAGCTGGGTTACACCGAGGCGGAGTTCTCGTGGGTGCTGGAGGATAACGAGATGACCAAAGGCGCCGCGGAGATGCTGGGCGGCCGGCCGTATAAGAGGTATAGGATTTACGAGAAGGAGATCTAAGGGGGGTCGGCGTGTGGTTTTATAAAGGCGGCCGCAGGGCCGCTGTTTTTTTGCGCTGAGGGGCCGAGGGAGGGGATGACGGAGAAGACGTTATTAGAGCGCCGGTACGCGCCGCGGCGCA
>JAZGGY010000065.1:0-2847 GCA_036480675.1 bacterium
CGCCGGGCCGCCCGGTTTCGGCGGCCTAAGCGACGTCGCAATTAAAAGAGAAATGAAATTGGTCACGCTGGCGTCTTTGTACGATTTCCTGTTAGATAATCTCGCGGCTTACTCCTCCGACCCGGCACGTCGCGGAAACGTGTCAAACCCGACGGCCGACGGCGTCGTCTTCGGCGAATCGTTAGAGGAAGGCCTCAATTATCGAATGGTAATCTCCCGCGTCGACGGCTCGAGCCCGCTATACAAGCTCGTTCTCGACGCCGGTACCGGCGCGGTTGAACTATACGACCTGAAAGACGACCCGGGGGAAACGCAAAATCTGGCGCCGGACCGATTGGAAGTAACGCGCGCGCTGCTCAAGCGGCTGGAGGAACATTTTACGGCCCAACCGCCGCTGCCGGCGGGCGCCCCGACCGACGCCGAGATGATGAAGAAACTCCGCACGCTGGGGTATATGTAGGCTTAACCCGAGGAGCGTTATGGCCGGCGACAACTTG
The DNA here is from genome assembly GCA_036480675.1 of bacterium. GTDB lineage: Bacteria > RBG-13-66-14 > B26-G2 > WVWN01 > WVWN01 > WVWN01. The sequence goes on from JAZGGY010000065.1 coordinate 498, forward strand.
AAGGATGCCGCGCGACGCACGCTGTCGGACTGCATGGGCGTTCGCGCCGGCGAGGTCGTAACGGTCGTAACCGACGACGTCGTCCGCGGCGTAGGCGAAGCGTTGGCGCGCGAAGCGGGCGAACTAGGAGCCGACCCAATATTGGCGATTATGAGGCCGCGGCGCATCAGCGGTGAGGAACCGCCCGAACCGGTCGCGGCCCTTATGCGTGAGAGCCAGGTTTTATTGCTGGCGACGAAAGCCTCGTTATCGCACACCCGCGCCCGCAAGGCCGCCAGTAAAGCGGGCGCCCGTTGCGCGTCCATGCCCGGCATAACCGAGGACATAATGGTCCGCACGATGGCCGTCGACTACCGCGACGTCGCCGCCCGAAGCCGTAAACTGGCCGATTCGCTCGCGGGCGTGAAACACTTCCACCTTACGTCGCCGGCCGGGACAGACATAACGATTAACGCCACGGACCTTAAATACTCCACCGATACCGGCACGTACAACGACCCGGGCGATTTCGGCAACTTACCGGCGGGCGAAGTATGCGCGGGGCCGGTTCTGGAAGGCAGCACGGGCGTGGCGGTATTCGACGGCTCGTTCGCCGGCCTGGGCCTTATGACCGAACCGATTAGAATTACCTTCGAGGACGGCGTCGCGACGGCTATCGAGGGCGGCGAGCAGGCCGACGCCCTCCGCGCTTTGCTCGAGCCCTTCGGCGAGGGCGGGAGAGTACTGGCCGAAATAGGCATCGGCACCCACCCCACGGCCCAGCTCACGGGCGTGATCCTGGAGGACGAAAAAATCGCCGGCACCGTCCACCTCGCGCTCGGAAACAACGTCGGCTTCGGCGGCGCCAACGACGTCGCCCTGCACGTCGACGGCGTAATCCTGTCGCCGACGCTCGTCACCGACGACGGCGAGACCGTATTGGACAAGGGTACACCCAACTTCTAAAAATGGGCGAATTGTTAATATATAACGCCGGCCAGATATTCAGCGCGGCGGGCGGGCCAAAGCGCGGCGCCGCGCTGGCCGAAAAGACGGTTGCCGAGGGCGACGCGCTGCTCGCGGGGGACGGCCTTATAGTCGCCGTCGGGCGGAGGGCCGACGTCGAGAAGCTGGCGGGCGCCGATTGCGAAGTGCTGGACTGCGGCGGCCGCCTCGTCACCCCGGGCCTGGTCGACTGCCACACCCACCTGGTTTACGGCGGCTCCCGCGCCGACGAGTACGAACGCCGCCTGGCCGGCGCTTCTTACCTGGAGATATTCGAGGCCGGCGGCGGCATCCACGCCACGGTCCGAGATACGCGCGCCGCGAGCGAAGACGACCTCCTATTATCGGCCCGCTCCCGCGCCGAAGTATTTTTAAGCCACGGGACCACAACCGCGGAAGTGAAGAGCGGCTACGGCCTGACGACCGAGGACGAACTCAAAATGCTCCGGGCCGCGGCGCGTTTGGGTAAAGAAATCCCGCTTAAAATTATCCCCACCTTCCTGGGGGCCCACGCGATACCGTCCGAGTACGCGGGCCGCCGCGGCGACTTCGTCGCGTTATTGACAGACGAAATGATTCCGGCCGTAACCGCGGAAAGCCTCGCCGAATATGCCGACGTCTTCTGCGACCGCGGCGCCTTCAACGTCGACGAGACGCGTGCCGTCCTCGTCGCGGCCCGCGACGCCGGCCTGAAGCTGCGCCTCCACGCCGACGAATTCGAACCCCTGGGCGGTACGGAGTTGGCAGTCGAGATGGGAGCGGCGTCCGTCGACCACCTGGTGGTCGTGACGGCGGCCGGGATTGACGCGTTGGCCGGCTCGGATACGGTGGCCGTTTTGCTTCCCGGAACGACCGTCTTCCTGGGCTCGAGCCACTTCGCGCCGGCGCGGAAACTGATAGACGCCGGGGCCCTAGTCGCCGTCGCAAGCGACCACAACCCGGGCTCGTGCCACGCCGCGTCGCTACGCACGATACTCACGCCCGGGGCAACTTATTTGAAGATGACGCCGGCCGAGATGCTCCACGCCGTTACGATAAACGCGGCCTATTCGCTGGGACGCGCGGGCCGGTTGGGCTCGCTCGAGCCGGGCAAGGCCGCGGACGTCGCCGTCTTTGACGCGGCCGACGTCGACGAACTATTCTACGACTGGGGGCCTACGCGCGCCTGGGCCACGGTCGCAGACGGAAAAGTCGTACGTCACGATAACCCGCCTCTTTTTAATCCTTAACATATGTTTTGGCGCCGCATAGCCGACGCGCCGTACCTCTCGCTCCCCGGGCGGGCGTGGGCGTGGGCGACGTACGACTTCGCCAACACGATCTTCTCGATGAACGTCATTACGATGTACTTCGCCCAGTGGATAAT
>JAZGGY010000066.1:0-6782 GCA_036480675.1 bacterium
TCCGCGATATGGGGCCTGCCCACGGTCTTGCCGCCGGCTTTGGCCGCCACCTCTTCGAGCTCGAGAGGAATCCCGAGCTCGGCGAGCTTCGCCAGTATCTTGGGATTGCGGCGCTTGCGGTATTCCCGTACGTCGGCCAGCGCCTCGGCCAACCCGTCGTTCGTCGGGTCGATGAAAAGGCCCACGACGTGGACGTTGGTGGGCGTGAAATCGCAGCTCATCTCTACGCCCGGGATAACCTCCAGGCCCTGTTGGGCGCCCTCGGCGAAGGCCTCGGCGTTGCCGTCCACGCCGTCGTGGTCGGTAACGGCGATCGCCGCCAGGCCGACGTCGACGGCCTCCCACACAACTTCGGCGGGCTTCAACGAACCGTCCGAAAACGAGGTATGGACGTGGAGGTCGACGTATTCGTTCTCGGCCATCACATGTAGCCAAGCGCCTCCAGGCGCTTGCGCACTTTCTCCTCCTCTTCTTCGGAGTAAACACCCTCCGTACCCGGCGCCGCGAGGTAGCGGAGCTCTTCCAGTTTCGCGACCACCTTGGCCGCGCTCTCCTCGGGCGTTTCGACGTCCGTATTACACACGACCTCCGGCGCCGTCGGTTCCTCGTACGGGTCCGAGACGCCGGTGAAGTTCTTGATCTCGCCCGCCAGCGCTTTCTTGTACAACCCCTTCACGTCGCGCTCCGACAGTACCTCGAGCGGGCATTTGCAGAAGACTTCGACGAAGTCGCCGACCAGTTTGCGGTTTTCGTCGCGTATCTCGCGGTAGGGCGAGATGGCCGCGGCCACGGCGACGACGCCGTTGCGGCTGAGGAGGTGGCACACGAAGCCGATGCGGCGTATGTTGATGTCGCGGTCTTCCTTGGAGAAGCCCAGGCCCTTGGAGAGGTTGGTACGCACGACGTCGCCGTCGAGCACTTCCACCTTACGGCCGCGACGCCCAAGCTCCTCTTCGACCAGCTTCGAGACGGTGGTCTTGCCCGATCCCGACAGGCCGGTGAACCAGATCGTGAATCCTCTCTCTTCCATCCAATACTCCTATGTATATTATAACATAAACGCTGCCGGTAGTGCAATCGCGAAGCCGCGCCGGCACGTCAGTTACTTCTTCTTGATCTGCAATATATTCCGGCTTATGACTATCTTTTGGATTTCGCTCGTCCCCTCGCCTATTTCGTCGACCTTGACGTCGCGGTAAATGCGCTCCAGCGGATAGGATTTATCGTACCCCAGGCCACCGTGGACCTGTATGGCGTCGTAGGCGACCTCGCGGCCCACCTGCGCGGCGTAATACTTCGCCATCGCGGCTTCCTTCGTATAAGGGAAGTCCGCGTCTTTAAGCGCGCCGGCGGAGTAAACCAGGAATCGCGCGGCGCGGATCTTGGTCGCCATCTCGGCGATCTTCCACTGTATCGCCTGCTTGGTGCCGATGGGTTTACCGAACTGGACGCGATTTTCCGCGTGTTTTATCGCGAGATCGAGCGCGGCCTGGCCCAGCCCCACCGCCATAGCGCCTATGCTGACCCGGCCCGCGTCGAGCGCCACCATGAACAATTTAAAACCTTCGTTTAGCTCGCCGAGCAGGTTCTGTTTGGGGACGCGGCAATTCTCGAAGAAAATCTCCGAGGTGTCCGAGCCGCGCAGCCCCATCTTATTTTCCTTGCGGCCGTAGTTGAAGCCGGGCGCATCCGCCGGAACGATTATGGAGCTCACGCCGCGGACCCCCTTGGACTTGTCGGGGTCGGTCCGCACCGTCGCGAAGCAAACGCAGGGCCAGTCGCGCTTGGTATTCGTTATGAAGCACTTCTGGCCGTTGATAACCCACTCGTCGCCGTCGAGGACGGCGGTGGTCTTGGTGCTGCCGGCGTCGGAGCCGGCGCCCGGTTCGGTTAAACCGAAGGAGCCCAACAGCTCGCCCGAGGCGAACTTGGGCATGTATTCATTTATCTGTTCTTCCGTGCCGTACTTCTGCAACGGATAGGTAATAAGCGAGCCTTGGACCGCGAGCATGACGCCCACCGACCCCGACGCTCGCGATACCTCCTCCACCAAAACGGCGTAGCGCACGGTGTCCCAGCCGAGGCCGCCGTATTCGACCGGCGCGGTGGCGCCGAACCAGCCTACCTCGCCGACGGCCTTAATAACGTCGTTGGGGATATGGTCGTCGGCGTCGACGGCGGCGGCATGGGGCGCGACTATCTCGTCAACTTTAGCCCTCACCTCGGCCCGAAAATCCTCGTATTCGATATAGTCCAACACGGATTTATCCCTTCAAAAGTTTGCCGGCTATAACCAGCTTTTGTATCTCCGAGGTCCCTTCGTAAATTTCGGTTACGCGCGCGTCGCGGAAGAAGCGTTCGACGACGTAATCCTTCATGTAGCCGTAGCCGCCGTGTATCTGGACGCCGAGGTTGGCGCAGAAGTTGGCCGTCTCCGAGGCGTAGAGTTTCGCCATCGCGGCCTCGGCGGAGAACCCCTCGCCGGCGTCCGCCAGCGTCGCGGCCCGTAGCGTCAGGAGGCGCGCGGCGTCGAGGCGCGTCGCCATCTCGACCAGGTAGAACTGTATGGCTTGGAAGCTTAGGATGGGCCGGCCGAATTGCTCGCGTTCGCCGGCGTACCTCTTGGCCTCGTTGAATGCCTGCTGGCCTATGCCGACCGCCTGCGCCGCTACGCCGATGCGGCTGCCGTCCAGGCTGGCGAGCGCGATCTTGAGGCCTTCGCCTTCGGCGCCCAAGAGAGCGTCGGCGGGGACCTCGCAATTCTCGAACTCGAGGCGGCGGACGTCCAACGCGCACATACCCATCCCGTCGAAGCGCTCGCCGACGGTGAAGCCGGGAGTATCGCGTTCCATTAAAAAGCAGGATAGGCCTTTAGCGCCGGCCTCCGGGGAGGTGCGTGCGACGACGAGGAAAAGGCCCGCCAGGCCGGCGTTGGTGACGTAGAGCTTATGGCCGTTGAAGACGTAGCCGCCGTCTTTCTTCGCCGCGGTCGTCTGGACATTGGCGGCGTCCGAGCCGGCATCCTCCTCTGTCAACGCAAATGCACCGACGAGCTCGCCGGAGGCCACGCGGGCCAGATACTTTTCCTTCTGCTCGTCGGTGCCGTACGTCAAGATCGGTTTGCCCACGAGCGCGTTCTGCACCGATACCACCAGCGCGACCGCGGCCGAGCCGCGCGAGAACTCCTCGATCGTCAGCGCGTACGTGACGAAGTCGAGCTCGGCGCCGCCGTACCGCTCGGGGAGGAACATGCCGAAATATCCCTGCTCGGCAAGGAACCCGAGCAAGTCGGCCGGGACCTCGCGGTTCTCCTCCATCGCCTCGGCCTTGGGCGCGAGCTGCTCGTCCGCGATCTCCGCGGCCACCTGGCGCATCATCTTCTGCTCGTCGTTTAAATTAAAATCCATTCTCGCCCTCTCTTAAATAACGTATATAAATGAACCCGTAACTAGCCACCCTCGACCTCCACCTCGGCCAACGGCTGGTCGGCGTCGACGTTTTGCCCTTCCTGGCACGTAATCTTTTTTACGGTCCCAGGCCCCGCGGCGACGAGGAGGTGCTCCATCTTAATAGCCTCGACCACCACCACCTTCCGGCCTTTCTCGACGGCTTCACCCGCCGCGACGGCGATTTTAACGACTTTCCCGGGCATCGGCGCCCGAATCGTTTGCACGCCCGCGACGACGTCTTCCACCGCGGCCGCCGCCCTCTGCCCCTCGCCGCCCCCCTCCTCGAGCGTCAAGGAGTACCCCTCCAGGGCGACGTAGCGCCTCGAGCCGTCGCGCACGACGACGACGTCCGTCGCCTCGCCGTCCGCCAGGAACGAATAACAACCCGGCTCCGCGGCGACGAGGTCAACCTCCATCGCCCGGCCGTCGACCGTGACGCGGAAGCCGTTGCCGCTCCTCTCGACCGTAACCGCGTATTTACCGTCGCCGGATTGGAATTCGTACTCTATCGCCATATCAGTCAGGCGCCCCGGCCTACCTCCCAGGGCCCCACGGTCTGCCAGGGCGTGGGCGCCGCGGCCCGGTCGCCGTCGGAGTAGCGCTCCGCGGGCCCCGCGGCCAACTCCGCGACCGCGGCCACGGCCAGCGCTTTCTCCATTAAACCCTCGGGCACTTCTTCCCGCCAACCGTCGAAGTAGTCGGCTACGAAGGCGGTATTGGTATCGCCCGCGGCGAACGCCGGGTGGTCGACGACGTCGCGCAAGAACGGTATCGTCGTTCCTATGCCGATGATAACATACTCCCGCAGCGCCTCGGCCATACGCCGTCGCGCCTCTTCCCGGCTCGAGCCCCACGTTATCAGCTTGGCGAGTATGGGGTCGTAGTAGACCGGGACGTCGTAGCCGGCGTAGATGCCGCCGTCCAACCGGACCCCCGGGCCCCGTGGCTCGCGCAGGAACAGGATCTTGCCGGCGGAAGGTAGGAAGTCCGCCGCCGGGTCCTCGGCGTAGATGCGGCACTCGACGGCGTGGCCGCGCTGGCTTACATCTTTTTGCGCGAAGGGCAGTCTTTCGCCCGCGGCTATCGCAAGCTGCGTCTTTACTATATCCACCCCTGTGACGATTTCCGTCACCGGATGTTCGACCTGGACGCGGGCGTTGACCTCGAGAAAGTAGAAATTCTTATCCTCGTCCAGCAGGAACTCGATGGTCCCGGCGTTGGTATAACCGACCGCGCGGGCTACCGCTATGGCCGCCTCGCCCATCTTCTTCCGCAGCTTCGCGTCCAGCGCCGGCGACGGCGATTCCTCGACGATCTTCTGGTGGCGCCGCTGGATGGAACACTCGCGCTCGAAGAGGTGGACGACGTTGCCGTGGCCGTCGGCCAGGATCTGGAACTCGACGTGGCGCGGCCGCTCGACGTACTTCTCGAGGTAGACGGTGTCGTCGCCGAAAGCGCCGAGGGCCTCGCGGCGCGCCGCCTCCAGGCACTCGGCGAGCTCGCCCTCGTCGCGAACGATGCGCATCCCCTTACCGCCGCCGCCCCCCGCGGCCTTGACTATTACCGGGTAGCCCAACTTCTCGGCTTCGGCCGGAACGTCCTTGGCGTCGCCCGCGCCCGTCGACATCCCCGGTATGATGGGGATCCCCGCGGCGGCCATAGTCCGGCGCGCGCCGAGCTTGTCGCCGGCCAGGCGGAGGGTATCGCCGCTCGGGCCGACGAAGACGAGGTCCGCCTCGGCGCAGGCGTCGGCGAAGGCCGCGTTCTCGGCCAGGAAGCCGTAGCCGGGGTGGACCGCTTCGCACGCTGCTTGCTTCGCCGTCTCGATAAGTCGCTCTATGTTGAGGTAGGACTCGAGCGGCGGCGCGGGGCCGATGCAGTACGCCTCGTCCGCCCGGGCGACGTGGAGGGCGGCGCGGTCCGCCTCGGAGTAGACGGCCACGGCGCGGACGCCCAGCTCGCGGCAGGCGCGTATCACGCGGCAAGCGATTTCGCCGCGGTTGGCGATGAGGAGTTTAGAGAACATCAACGTATTAATAAACGCCGGACAAGTATTTGTCTTGCCATGATTTTATCGTTTCGGGAGTAATCTCATCGGCGTTGAAGTACAATAGCAGTTCACGGATTATTCTATTCGCGATATCTGGGTACGAACTATTCAATTCAGCGACGGTAACTTCCGAAACCCCAAAGGCCATATCCTCGCTGGAAACATACGAACCGTAGTGCAACGCTATCCCTGGGTCGTAATCCGTTAAAACCCTGTCGGCAACGCCATACATACTTATACGAATATAGATACCGGTTTCTGGTTCGAAATCCTCGAAATAGCGTTTTAAAAACTTTAGGTAATCAGTAATGGAGTAAATCATATCCGAATAAATAACGACCTTTTTCGGGATTTCGGCTTGGAACGTCTTTCCCTCAGCGGTTAGTATTCCCCTCCATAAGAACAAGCCGCTTTTATAAACGCGGAAGCCCTCCCGGAACCTGAAATAGCTTTCGTACCGGTTAATATCTTCGGAAGGGAAAACTTGCCAACCATCTTCGAAAAATGACGCCCTAGTATCTCGAATAACCGGGAAAGACCGACCCCGGGAATGGACTACAGATTTAGTTACTAATCCTTTTAACTGCCTTTTCTCAGGAATCCGGTTTTTAATATAGGAAACGGGGTATGCGCAAACGTCCCAATAACCGAAATCATCCCCTATCCTATTCGTTATACTTTCCCTAGCGTTTCGTATTTCGTTCCTGTATAATTCTTCATCGGTTTCGGTTGAAGTAATCGGTTTACCTTCTAATATAGTGACTATTTCTCCAAGTAAATAATCTCTTTTCTTCCGGACGGCCCTCCCCAGTAAGTCCCGCATACCTTCGACGGTGTTAACCTCTACAGTTTCAGGTTTTTCGTTTCTAATATAAATAGCTCCCCGCCTTAAAATAACCTCCGACGGTTTTTTACTCGAATTCCGGTCCTTCTTGCATATAATAGGTTCGTCTTTAAATTCCGGGACTTCAATGATAGCAGTTAGCGTTCCGTCGATATCAACGATCTGAACGATACAATAATGCTTTGGTTCGGTGAAATTCTCTAGAAGGTTATTTATATCCGTTTGGTCGAAAGCCGCTAGTTTTTCATTAGGAACGCCGACGAACTCGCAATCATCGTCCCGGACTCCGAATATTAACGTCCCGCCGTCCCTAGTATTCGACATACCGAGTATATCTTTTATTATACCGTGTTTCTCATCCTTCGTCATTTCCCCCCATGATTTCGGCCCCTTATAATCAACATTCTTAGTTTCTTTTCGCGCCGCTAGTAGCCTTTTA
>JAZGGY010000067.1:0-2914 GCA_036480675.1 bacterium
CCTCGCGGTATATTATGTGGTACGCGCGCTTAAGAACCGTCAGCGTTTCTGCCGGGAAGCCGCAACGTTGGAGCCCCACGACGTTAATGCCGACGACTCGCGTGGGGTCGCTGGCCGTCAATCCGTACGGAATTACGTCCTGGATGACGCGGCTCATGCCACCAATATAAGCGTGCTTACCAATGTGCGAGAACTGGTGTACAGCCGTAAGGCCGCCTACGAAAGCGAATTCGCCGATTTCCACGTGGCCGGCGACCTGCGCACAGTTAGCCAAAGCGACGTTATCTCCCAATACGCAATCGTGTGCGACGTGGGCGTAAGCCATTAATAGGCAATTATTTCCTACCTTTGTATTTCCCGAGGCCTTCGTGCCACGGTTGATTGTAGCGAACTCGCGTATCGTCGTCCCGTCGCCTATAGTCAAGTCCGACTCTTCGCCTTCGAACTTCAAATCTTGTGGAATCGTCCCCAAAACGGCGTGCGAGAAGACCCGACACTTCTCCCCCAAAGCAACGGGACCTTCGAGCACCGCGTGCGGCCCGATGGCCGTACCAGCGCCGATAACGGCCGGCCCATCAATAATTGCGTACGGCCCGACCACAACGCCTTCACCCAATTCGGCGCGGCTGTCGACGATAGCCGTCTTATGTATATCAACCATTTATTATTCGCCTTTTCAACATATTATTAACTTCAACTATCTACGCTTAAGGCTTTGATATTTCGTAGTTTATGTCGAGCTAAATTTATTTTCAACATATGACGAAGGTTAATCGGCATTTTTTTTGTTAGAGTTTTTATCTACCAAGCACGCTTTGAATTCGCCCTCCGCGACGACTTTGTTGTTGACGAACGCCTCGCCCCGCATCACGGCAATTTTCCCTTTGAATTTCAAAGGAACGAGTTTAAATACGACCTGGTCGCCGGGGACGACCGGGTGCCGAAACTTAACCTTATCTATTCCCATGAAGTAGATAAGCGTTTTTGCCGGATCTTCTACGGTTTGCATAAGTAACACGCCGCCGACTTGCGCCATAGCCTCCACAATTAATACCCCCGGCATCACGGGCGCCCCGGGAAAATGGCCGGCAAAGAACGGCTCGTTGAAAGTAACGTTTTTCACACCCACGACGTACTCGCCCGGGCGGTAATCGACGATGCGGTCGACAAGTAAGAACGGATACCGGTGCGGCAGGTACTTCATTATCTCGCCGATATCGTAAAGTGTCTTCGTCGTGTCGAACGACGGCGCACGGTTTTTTTGCTCCATATACTTCTTCACGCTCCTTATCATGCCGACGTTGACGGCGTGGCCGGAACGCATCGCGATGATATGTCCTCTGAAGTGGGCGCCGAAAAGCGTAAGGTCGCCCATTAAATCCAGAATCTTATGCCGCACCGGCTCGTCGTCGAAGCGAAGGCCATCCTCGTTGAGCGGGCCGTTGTCTCCCACGACGACGGCGCACTCCAAAGTACCCCCCTTTATCAACCCGGCGTTGCGGAGCATTTCGATTTCGCTCTCCAAGGCGAACGTCCGCGCGGGCGCTATCTCTTCGACGAAGTTATCCTCTCCCACGTCGAAAGTATAGAATTGGGATTTTAAGTACGGGTGTTCGAACCTGATCGTGAAAGAGATCCGGAGGTTGTCCTCGGGGACGATGGTCATCTCCGCGCCGTCTTGTTTGTAGTCAAAAGGTTTATCCAATACTATTAACCGACGTGGTTCGTCCTGTTCGACGATTTCCGCGTCCAGAAGCGCCCGCGCGAAGACAACGCTCGAGCCGTCCGTCGCCGGCGGCTCGGGGCCGTCTATCTCGACCAGGAGGTTGTCCACGCCCAGGCCGGTAGCCGCGGCGCACAGGTGTTCGACGGTGTAGACCGTTACGCCGTTTTCCGTCAACGTCGTCCCCCGGCTCGCCCCCGTAACGTTCCCGACGCGCGCGCAAACGCGCGCCCTACCGTCGAGGTCGACCCGGTCAAATACCACGCCCGTATTGGGCGGCGCCGGTTTAAACGTCACGCGCGCCGGCTCGCCCGTATGAAGGCCGACGCCTTCCAGCGATACTTCTTTTACGATGGTTCTTTGTTTCTCTTCGATTAACATAGTCGCCCGTTACTTACCTCTCTTCAACTCGGCTATTTCTTTCTCGAGCTCTTTTACGCGTTTGAAATACTTTTCTAAGAGGGCGATGCGGCCTTCGCGCTTCTTGACATCTTTTAAGGGGCGGGCCGGCCGGCCAAAAACGGTCTCGCCGTCACGGATCGATTTGGTAACGCCGCTCTGGGCCGCCAAGATCGCGCCGTCCCCTATTTCGATATGAGGAACGATGCCCACCTGGCCGCCCAAAACGCAGTATTTCCCCAACACCGTCGACCCGGCTATTCCCGTTTGAGCCGCTATCAAAGTCCCTTCGCCGATCTTTACGTTATGGGCTATTTGGATCAGATTATCGAGCTTGGAACCGCGGCCTATCCGCGTTTCGCCCATCGTCGCCCGGTCGATAGCGCAATTGGCTCCGATCTCGACGTCGTCCTCGATCACTACAACGCCGACTTGCGGGATCTTGTGGTGAACCTTCGCTTCGGTCGCGAAGCCGAAACCGTCCGCACCGATTACCGTCCCCGAATGTACGACACAACGGTCGCCGAGCGTAACTCGCTCCCGGATTGTCACGTTCGGGTATATCAGGCAATCCGCCCCCACGGCCGCCCCACGGCCTACGTACGTCCCGGCACCTAACGTCGTGCGATCGCCGATCACGGCGTCTTTCTGCACCGTCACGAACGGCCCCACGGCTACGCCCTCACCGATTTTCGCCTTTTCGTGAATATACGCGAGCTCCGACATACCCTCCGGAGTTTCGGCAGGCGGCGCGAACATTACGATGACGCTGGCAAAGGCCGCGTACGGATT
>JAZGGY010000068.1:0-2047 GCA_036480675.1 bacterium
TCTATGCCATACGCCGCTCGCGGCCTTGACCGCGGATTTTGCCGCCAACTACGGCGGCAATACGCCTAAGCTGGTCGCGAGCTTCTCGACCTACGAATTGCCGGAAATCCAGGGCGTCTATCCCATACCGATGGCGGAGACGTTCGAGTACGACAACCGCGACAACTTGATCTTGGAAATAACGTGGGAGTCGGGGACCGGCGGCAAAGTCCTCGTTTTGACGGGCAAGCTATCGGCGCACCATTGCGTCGCGTACGACTACCGGGCCGCGACGGGAACGGTGGGCGAGTGGGGGTACAACGCGCGAATAAGCTTCGGCTTCTACCCGGCCGTAACGCCGGCGTCTTTCGGCCGCGTCAAGGCGCTATATCGCTAGGTCTCGTTGCGACCTCCGGCCGCAGCCGGCCGGCGCGAAAGGAATTACTCTTTGGAGAAACCCGCGGCGGTTTTCTTCGACCTAGACAATACGCTGTACGACCATCGCCGCGCCGCGAGGGAGGCGTTGGCTGAGGTATACGGGCGTCACCGCGTAGCCGAAACCGGGACGACGGTCGACGACTTCGCCCGCATCTTCTTCGACGTCAACCAGCGTATGTGGCTGAAGCTCGCCACCGGCGAGATCGACGTGACGAGCCTCCGCGGGCGGCGGTTCGCCGAGCTCTTCGCGTTGGCGGGTGCGGCCCCGCCGGCCGACGCCGCGGCCTTGGGGCGCGAATATCTAGATATCTACTTGACCCTCAGCTACCCGCTGCCGGGAGCCGAGGAGACGCTCGCCGCGCTCGAGCCGCTCCTCCCCCTCGGCCTCCTCACCAACGGCTTCACCGACGTCCAGCGGTCCAAGATCGCCCGCCTGGGTTGGGAGAAGTACTTCCGATGGGTCGCGATCGCCGAGGAGATGGGCGTCTTCAAGCCGGACGTTGCCATCTACGAGAAGATATGCGCGATGGCGAACCTTGCGCCGGCTCGGGTCCTTTACGTGGGCGACTCGCCGGCGGAGGACGTAATCGCCGCGCGTAAGGCGGGACTCAGGACCGTGTGGGTCCGGCGGGACGGCCCGGAGGTGGCGCGGTGGGCCGCCGAGGCCGAGGCCGACTACGAGGTGGCCGACGTACGCGACGTGGTGCCGTTGGTCGGAAGCGCCTTCGGCGACGGTTAGGTCCGTGTTCGCGAAAACGAAAATATTTGACTTCGGTTTGTAATCACGTTATTGTTTTATTAGTTAGGAGGGTAACGTGGGAAAAATAAAGCCATATTTTACCGGCGCGCCGTTCGCGGCAGCGGCGGTTTTGTATTTCACCGACGGCAAACTCACCGCGACCAAGCATAACTATAAACCGGCCACCAAGGATAACGTAACCATAGGAGGTGGTTAAGGCGGCGAAGAAATTATTTATTCTGGCGTTATTCATCTGTTGTATTAGCGCCAAGGTTTTCGCCACCGAGTGGACATTGGAAGCTTCATACCCCACGCCGGGGCCTAACCCGCGGGGTTACTCGAGTCGGGCCCCTAATGCAGGGTATATCGTTATGGGCGGCCCGAGCCCGTACATTTATTATTATTCGTGGGAACGGAGCTCGATCCTTTCGAGTTTTCCGGCGCCGGGGGGCGCCGGCGCGTGGGGTGTATTATTACATTCTACTGAATTGTATATTACTAACAACCGTACGTCCTGGATATACACTACTACGAGGCAAGGTTCACTGATAAACTCGTTTCGCTGTCCTCTCGACGGCCCGGCGGACTTAGGTTTTAAGGGTGGCATTCCATTGGGTTTACTGGTCGCGATCCCCGACCGTAATGTAATTGCGCTTCTAGACCGGACGACAGGTTCGCTCATCCGTACGTACGCGGGGCCCGGAAGCCGGCCTACGGGCACGTGCGGTTACGCCCACCATTACATCGCCGACGCGGGTACCCATACCGTATACGAGGACGGCGTCCCCATTATCACGGGGATCCAAACACCCGTGGGGTTGAGTTCTTTGTGGTACGGGGGACCGCCTTACGATCAGGAGATGTACGTAATTGACGACGCGACGGATCGCT
>JAZGGY010000069.1:0-9246 GCA_036480675.1 bacterium
CGATCGCCGGTAAGTCTTCCATCCGGTAGATGTACGTGTTTTTTACGTCGCGCAGTATCGTCTCGGCCGGCGGAGCGCCTCGCAGACGCTTAAGATAGTGGTCCTTGCCTTTAGGGAAGGTAACGGCGTAGCGCGCGATAATAGTAGAGTTTTTGTCGCCGAAGTAATAGGAGTCGCCGAAATAGCCGGCGAAGAGGTTTTCGCCCGTTTGGCTTATCTTATATTCGACATCCAGGGTGTCGCCGGGCGACAAGCTGGGCATCGTTATGACTTTGTTTACGTAGCTATAATAGAGCCGGCTCCAAACGTCGAAGACGTTGTATTCTTTGATCTGGCTCGCGGTAATCTCGGTCCCATCGGCTTTTAACACCGCGGTGCGCTTTAGCTCCACGTTCTCCAAGCCCGGGGAGTAACTGACGTTTATGTTTCGGAACTTCTCCGCGCCCTCGGCCGTCAGGATTTTTACGACGTAGTGTACGGTCCGCGTACTCGTACCGTTTTCGAATACCTCGACGTGGCGGTCGTCGAGCAGCCACACCGCGGAATCGTGCGGAAAAGCGTCGTCGCCGGGGTAGGCAGCGAGTAGCTCGTTCGCGTCCAGCCGCGGGACCGCCCGCCGTTCCGAGGACGGCTCGAGGTAGTTGAGATAATTCTCTAACGCGGGGTAGTTGCGTTTGAAAGTTATCGCTTTTCTATACGCGTCGCGAGCCGGTGCTTCCCGGCCCAATTTCTCCAAGGACGTTCCCCTGTAGCGCCAGAGCTCGTAATCCTCCGGCCGGAACTCGAGCGCGGCTTTAGCTTCGGCCAGGGCTTCGGCGTGGAGGTCGTAATGGTCAAGCGCCGCGATCAATTTTTTACGCGCGCCAACGTCGTAAGGGTCCGCTTTTAAGGCGCGGCGCATTACCGCCGTTGCCTCGTCGAAATTGTCCTTTTCTAAAAGTAGTTGAAATAGTTCGTTTCGCGCGCTCGTCGAATAAACGTCGATTTCGTAAATCGTACGCCAAAGTTCCGTCGCTCGCGCCAAGTCGCCGTAGTTCGTTTCGAACAAAGCTTCGACCATCTTGCTGAACGGGTAATTCGGTAGGCGATCGCTGAGCTCGCCGGCTACGCGCGCGGCGTCGTAGGCGTAACCCGATTCCCAGTATAATTTGGCGCGGTATTGCTCGGCCTCGACGAACGTCGGATTGCGGTTTAGGACGTCGTCGACGACGTCCAGAGCGGCTTCCGAGCGATCGAGCGCGTAGAAATATTTCGCCAGCTCAAGGCGCGCTTGGTTATGTTGAGGCGCCAGCTTAAGGGCTCGAGTTAGGCTGGCACGTATCCGCGATTCCTCTTCTTCGGTAATGCCGACGTAATAGTGGAAGTCCGCGGCCTCCGGCATCGCCGATTGCGCGGCAAGCATTAACTTAGTCGGGACCTCTTCTTTCTCGTCGGTATCGGCCCGGGCGTAGTGCTCGAGCGCCGCGTAGTAATAATCGAACGCGTCGGCGTTGCCTCGCATAATGCGGCGGTCGAAATATTTGAGTTCGTCGTAGGGCGGGGGCGGAAGGCCGGCGGCGCGGGAGGCGGCGGCGAGGGCTGCCGTGCCGGCGTCGAAGGTGACGTCGGTTAGCGGTTCACCGTCGTTTCCCAAGAATCGCGCGCCGAAACCCCAGCGTTCGTCGTCGCCGCAGACTTTTACCAGTAGGAGATTGTAGCCCGGCAATAAGGGCGCCGGCGCGACGTACTGATCAAAGTAGCCTTCGTGGTAAGCGTCTCGCGCGAAAATTTCGACGCCGTTGAGCCAAGCCTTAACCGCGCCGGCCGCGGCCATAGCGACGAAAGCGTCTCTTTGGGCCGACGACTTTACCGCGACCGCGGCGTAAGCGACGCATTTATCGGCGGGCGCGAAGACGGTCGTGAAATCTAAGAAGCCGGTAGGTAACGGCGTGGGAAGGCGCCGCCAACTCACGGCCCGGGCTTTCCCGTCGTACGTCGCCGCGAGCGAAAATTCACTCTCCGGAGGATAAATCTTGTCGAACCCTTCTTTACCTTCATTATCGAAGGGCCCGACGATTTGCCAATCCCGCACGAAATTGAGAGACGATAACAACCTTTCGGCCTCGCCCGGGTCGGTGGCGCGGTGAGCCCGGTCGAAGAGGAAAAGGGTGGCCTTGGCTTTTATCGCGGGCGGTACGTCGTCCCGATTCAGGAGCGAGGCGAGAGATTGCAAGAAGTAATCCCGGCCGTCGGTGTCCTCTGCCAAAACGTGGCACCGATGCAGGTATATGTACGCCGCCGGGTGGTCCGGCGCCGCGGCGACGAAGTCGAGGTATGCCCGGAGCGCGCCGGAATAATCTCCCGATATCTCAAGCGACTGGCCGTAACCTTCGAGGGCGCGGGGCAGAGACGGCTCGAGAGCCAAAGCGCGCTCGAAGTACTCGCGGCCTTTTTCGTAATCGTTTTCGACGAATAGAGCTAGCCAACCGGCGTCGGCCCACGCCTTGGCCGACGCCTCCGGCCCCGGCGTACCGGCTCGTTTCGCGCGTTCGATAGCAACGGCCGGGCTTTCGTACGTTGAAGTTGCCCCGGCGTTGACGGCTAAAGCCGCCCACGTGAAGGCGTATACCACGAGAGCCGATTTGAGGAGTTTCATCTTCTCAATCCGCGGTCAAGAAAAACCCCGCCCCTCGGGGCAGGGCAACGGCGGGAGCCCCGCCATAAGCCGTTATTAAAGCCGTTAGCGAGTTTCGGTGAAAGTCGCTTTAATAGCTCCTATCGGCCTTTCCATAACGGTGCTCGCAACTACCAATGCGGCGAGGACCGCTAACATCACGATCAAAATCACTGCTGCTATCTTCTTATTCATGCGCTACCTCCGAGAGAATCTCGGTATTAGTGTCCATAAAGGTCCAGCGGTTACAATTTTATCCTATTTTAATCCTTGGTGCAAGTCTTTTCGCCTTTGGACGGCCTCCCGTAGGTACGCTTCGAGTATTTCGCAATGCCGGCGCCACCCGAATTCCTGTTTGACGGTTTCCTCGCCGTAGCGCCCCATTTCTTGGGCGTTTTCGGCCCGGGAGAGGCCGGCCAGGCGATCCGCGAACGCGCCGGCGTCCCCGGCCGGAACGAGGTATCCCGAACGCCCTTCCTCCACCATTTCGTCGAGTACCGGGTATTGGCTGGCGACTACCGGTAGGCCGCTGGCCAAACACTCGAGAACTTTGGTCGGCGCCCAGAAGAAACCGAAATCGCGTAGCGGGGGATAGTAGGCGTCGTTGAAGGGAGCGACCGCGGCGTCGGCCGCGGCCATTATGGACGGTAGTTCACGGTGCCGGCGCCACCCTAAGAACCGGACCGCACGCTCTACGCCGAGTTTTTTGATTTCACGTTCGACTTGGGGCCGTTCATCGCCGTCTCCCACTATCCAGAATAAGGCCTCGGGCGCCGCCTCGACGGTTCGAGCGATTATGGCCGGAAGGTCACGCGCTCCCTGCCACGGTCGGAAGGACCCCACGAATAAAACGACGAACCGGCCCACGCCGCCGGCTTTTTCGCGAAAAGATATCGCGCGCGGAGAGGCGGCCTGCGCGGATGAAAACTGTTCTTCGTTGACGCCCCAGATTATCTTCCGCGCTCTGGCCCGGGCGATAGGCCGGACGATATTGACGTTCGGTGCGCAGGCGCCGTCGGCTCGAGCGAACTGCCTGTCCACCCACCATTCCAGGATTTTGGCGCGGCGGGTCCCGGCGAGCCGCCACCGGTACGTCACTTCTTCGACGTGGGGGCCGTTTACTTCGACGTAGTAGGGGAGCTTCTTCGCCGCGGCGAAGAGGTAACCGAGGCCGTTGAGCGTCAAGTACCTTTCCATGACTACGTCGTATCGGCCCGGTAACAAACGGGCGAGGACGAGCGCGGCCCTTAAGTTGCACTTCACGCCCGCGAGCCGCGAGCGTCGCCTGAATATCGATACGCCGTCACGCTTCTCTTGCGCGGGTAACCCGGCGGCCGCGGCGGACACCAGCGTTACGTGGGGGCCGCGTCGCGCCAAGCCGCGAGCCACTTCCCAGGTGTGGACCGCGCCGGCGTGGGACGCCGGGACATCTTCGTTCGAAAAATATATTATCCTCAATTTAACCTGTATATTTCGACCGTCGGGCCGGGACGGTAGGCGCCGCGGAAGCGTTTTACGAAGTAGCCGTTGCTGCGCAGGAACCGCGAATATTCGTCGGCCCAAGGCGCCAACGTTATCCCGTACGGCTTGGCCTGTTCGGCGTAGAAGTCGCGGTCGTCCGGCAGCGTCCGTAACGCGTAGGCCGGCCGGGGCGCGTTTTTAAAGTCTCCCAATTCGGCGACGAGGTACGTATCATATGTCTTAAGGCCGAAGGGGTAGTTGGGATTTTTTAATTGGTACGCGTACCGACCCGGTGAACCGCCGCCGGTTACGCGGTAATATTTTAAGAGTCTTTCGAGAGCGGGTTTGGAAGGCCGAAGCGGCGGCCCGTCCACATCCGGCGGTAGCGTTTCAACTATCACCGCCGTTTCCGGCGGAATCTCCGCGGCGACCCATTTGGCCGCGGCGGTACGCGTGTCCTCCCGCCAGGCCCAGACTACGTGGCTTACGTCTACGGCTAACGCGGCTACGAAGATGACCGCGAGCGTTACGGTTGCTATCGTTTTGTAGATTCGTTTTTTTAAATTCGCGGCGCCGGCGGCTGCTGCGGCTGCGGCTACAGCTAACGGCGGTATGAGCGGCAGGAGGTGTTTAGGCGGCAACGGCCTTATTAGCGCTGCAACTAAGAAAGGCGCCGCCGCGAGCGCCGCGACGAGGGCGAAGCGGTCGCGCCGGCGAATTAGCGATACGACGCCCGCGATGGCTATTGCGACCAGCGGCCAACCTAACGTCAAGGGGAACGTCGTGCCGAAGACGTACGCGGGCGACGGCAGCCACCGGACCATTCCCGGCCGGCGCGCCATTAGCGTAACGTCCGATATAAAAGCAGGCGCGTCCAAAACCACGAACGGGCACGCGAGTAAGAAAGCCGTCACGGCGGCCGCCGTCGCGGCGACGAACGTTTTCGCTTTACCCGGCTCGTTGCTGCCGGTTAGGAAGGGGCAGGAAATCAACGCCGGCACGTAAAACAACATATGGTATTTAGCGGCTGCGGCCAGCCCGAGCATAAACCCGGATATCACGAAGTACCGTAACTTCGGTTCGCGTGCGAACCGTACGCCGTAGGCCAGCGACGCCGTGCCGAGCGCGACGGCAGCCATATCGGGAAGGGCTATAGCGCTCGCCTTCACGGCCGCGGGTGCCAACGCGACGAAAGCCGCCGCGGTAAAACCGGCGACCGTGCCAAAGGATTCCCGCGCCCAACGCCACGTCATGAAGACGGCGAGTACGCCGAAGGCTGAAGAGAGGGCGCGGCCGATGAAGTAAAAGAGGCCCGGCTCGCGCCAATATAATTCGGCGAAAGCGGCGGCGGTGCTTACGAACCCCGTTACCTTGGCGACTACGAAGTAACAGGCAAACGCCAAGAAGTTCAAATATATGACGAGCGTCCCGGGCCACGTAAAGAGACCCGGGTTAAATTCGCCCGCGCCGACGCGGAGCGCCCGCTCGACGATTTGGAACTCGTCGGCTTGATAATGGTAGGGGAGTTGTGCCGCGGCCAACACAAGCCTAAGTGCTAGCGCGGAGGCCGCGATCGCCCACAACGCTCCGCTACGTCTTTTCGACACGTGCGTGCTTAAGCCGGCGTAGCGTTAGGACGGTTATTCCTATTAACGCCGCGACCCAGGTAAGAAGTGATATCGCAAGGCCGGCGTAAAAATACTTCGGCCTATACTCGAATGTTACGGTATGCCGGCCCGCCGGTACGACGACCGCCCGCGAGATTACATTCGCGCGGTGTATATCCGTTGTTTGACCGTCGATTTTCGCTGTCCAACCCGGGTAAAATAATTCATCCAGGTACAAAAGCGACGGCCCCTCGAGCCGGCAGCGGACGGCGAGCGGCGTGCGGCGCTCCAGTAGTACCGGTGCCTTCGGAGTTCCCCCCGGCTCAAATCCCTTAGGTTCCGCGGCGAGGATCGCTGTGCGGTTTGGGTCGAACTCGTCACCGAGCATCATTCCCAGCGCCGCTTCGTCGCCTTCGGCCAATCGGTATTCGGTTACCGCTCGAACTCGAGTTGCCGTGTGGACGTTTGCGTACACGTAATATGGCGGCACGTACGCGACGGGCTCGATTCCGTCGCCGCGCCAAGGCGTCAGGCGCACGAAGTACTTTATACCGTACGCGCCGAATATTTTCATATCGGGCGCCGTCGGCCTCGCGAACCGCCTACCGCCCGGTTCCGGCCCCGTAGTATATAGGTCTTCCAAATTTTCAAAAACGCGAACCGCGTAGCCGGGGCGAAGCGACGCTCGCGGAACGAGTAAGTCGTAACCCCAAATAGCGTGCGTGTTTTCATGGATAAGGCCCAGGCCCAGTTGTTTGTTGGGACCGAGTGAGAAACCGCTCGAGTAGATTCGCGCGTCCGCCGGCTTACCGAAGGCCGCGGCGACGGGGGGAGGTTTATCGACCAGCGCGGCTGGAACGGTGGGGTTTAGGCCCGCGCCGTAACGGTAGAGGTCAGCCGTAGTTATTATAATGAATATGTACGGGGCGGCTGCTGCTACGGCGCGGTTGCGGCGGGCCCCCCAGAAGACGACCACGGCCGTGCCCAGCACCGCGAATTGAAACCACGTCGCGCGGTTGCGGAGTCGGCTGGAGCTAGCGGCCCTTCGGAAAACAATTCTACTTTTTTCGGCATAATACTCGCGCACCGCTTCCGCGTTTTTGTATCGCGACGCGGCGACCTCGGCCTTGGCGGCCGCCGTTGTCTCTACGGCGTTTTTGAGTTGAGGGAGCGTAAACCTGAAGGTTAACGCGAGGGCTGCGGCCGCTAGCGCGACGCCGAGAGCGGTCATAACGTATGCTCGGCTGCGCGACCGTACGAAGTAGTCCAGGCCGTCGCCGGCGAACACGGCGAACGCGAGTGTCGCGTATATTAATAGTCGGCTCGGCGCGCGGAACAGGCCGAAAGGTGGTATGTGTTTATAGAGTTTGAACAGCGGCGTGTAGGTGCCGCAAGCGAACGCTGCGGCCAGTATCGCCAATACAATGAAGAACCAACGGCGCTTTTTCGCCAGGCCGACGGCGGCCAGAAGAAGAGGGAATATGCCGACGTAGAATGCCGATTCGACGAACGAACTTCGTCCCCAGTAGTTGTCAATTTGGGCTCCGCCGAGGGGGGCGAAAGCGGGGTGGGGCGCTCGCCCGAACAGGTCCGGGAGCACCAGCTGCAGAAACTGAGGGGGCCAAAAGGAGTACTCGCCGGCGCGAGTATCGCCCGCCCGATCGCTCAGGCGCCACAGTTCGTACGTGGGCAATAATTGCACGGCGGCGAGCGCCAGCGGCAGGGCGCCGAAGCAGAGTACCGCGGCGACGGCGTTTTTCCGGGGGCGGGAGTAAATCGCCGCGTACGCCGCGGCGGCGACGACGGCATAGCTCGCCAGCTGGAACTGGCCGGCGAGGAGGGCGAACGCGCCCCCGATGCCGCCGGCGAGCGCGTACCTGAAGTCCCCCGTTTTTGCGAAGCGGCCGCCGAGCCAGAATAGAGCCGGTAACCATACGCCGTTGGTCACGATGGTATAGATGCCGAACCGCGCGAGGAAGAAAGCGCTTAGCGCGAAAGCCGGCGCGGCGAGGGCCGCGGCGAGCCTACTCTGACCGAGGTCGCGGCATAGCAAGTACGTGAATATTAAGCCGGCGTATAAGTGAATCAGCAGGAATAAATTCGAGGCGGCCGCCGCCGGCAGTAACGCGAAGAGCAAAAGGGCCAGCGGGTGGGCGAAGGCACCTTGGCCTTCGGCGAAAAGCGGCGAGTTGAGGTGAGTGGACCAGAGGGGGAAGTATCCGTCGCGGAGGGCACGCGATAGCTCGAGCTGGGCGGGGTAGGAGAAAGTCAGCGTATCTTTCGCCGCGGGGAGGTGGGCGAGAGAAACGAGTCTCGGGAAAAATATTAAGATTAGGACGCCGAAGAAGACGAAGGGCGCGATGCGTCGAATGGTCGCTGTTTTCACCGCTGCGATTATTTAATGTAACCCAAGGCGCGCAGTTTGTCTATAGTATCCGGGTCGGTGCTGAAGGTGGGCGCCGGCGCCGGTTCCACGCTTGCCCGGATACGTTCCAGCGTCGCGAACAGCTCCGCAACGCGTTCCCGCTTCTCGTCAACCAGGTCATCCTTTTCATACGGGTCCTCCGCCAGGTCGTAGTATTCTGCGGCGCCGGCGCCGTGAACGATCAACTTCTCTTCCGGCGTTGCGAGCGCCTCTAGCCGCCCGATTGCGTATCTGCTTTGTCTACGCACCTCGGGTACGCATATACAATAGGTCGCGGGCAGGGGTGCCGCGTTCCTAAACAGCGCCCGGCCCCGCATAGAGGAGGGGACCGGTAAGCCGGCGAGGTCGAGTACGGTGGGAGCGACGTCGAGGGTAGAAGCGGCCCCCGGGGCGTCGGGAAGGGGCGGCAGGTTACCGCCCAGGTCACATATTATCAGCGGAACTTCTATCTCTTCGCGATATAGCCGGAAACCATGGTATTTGGTCCCGTGTTCGCCGAACGCTTCGCCGTGGTCCGCTACG
The DNA here is from genome assembly GCA_036480675.1 of bacterium. Taxonomy (GTDB): domain Bacteria; phylum RBG-13-66-14; class B26-G2; order WVWN01; family WVWN01; genus WVWN01. Next base: position 8,669 of record JAZGGY010000069.1, read on the forward strand.
ACGACGACCATGGTCCTTTGCGCCATTCCCATGTCGTCGAGCGCGTCGAGGAACCGGCCTATTTCCGCGTCCATAAAAGCGATTTCGCCGTCGTAGAGCGCGGCAATCCGGGCCGGTAGCTTCGGCCCGCCTTTGCCCTCGGCCCAGTTTTTATTTATCCTCTCTTGCAGAGGACGGCCGCTTAACCCGGGCGGCGCGAAGTCGGCGGGGGGAAGGTAATCGTCGTGAGGGTCGAAGTAGTGCAACCACATAAAGAAAGGCCGCTGCCGGCGGCGTTTCAACCACTTTAGCGCCGCGTCCGTGACCTCGTTCGCCGGCCTTTCGGCGCCGTTGTCATCCTTGGCGAGAAGGGATAGTTTCTCGGCCGCGGCCAGCGGCATCATAGGTGACGGACGGTACCCGTCGCGGGGGGTCACCGCGTCGTCGTAGAGTTCGAACCCGCGGTCTAGGGCGGTATCGCGGGCGTAAACGGAGCTGGAGGCTACGAAAGCCGCCGTAGCGTAGCCGACGTTTAGGAACTGTTCGCTCAGCGTCGGTACGTCGGGACGTAATTTCATTCCGTTCAAAACGACGCCCGT
>JAZGGY010000070.1:0-5971 GCA_036480675.1 bacterium
GAATAGGACCCTTGTTTACGACCTTGGGCTGCTCGAGCCGGTGGGTAAGGGCAACCCGGCGGCGGCCTTTTACACCAGGACGCGCGTCGCCGAGGAAGCGCAGCGCGTTTTTAAAAACGCGCACCTCGAGGTTATCGCCGTGGCCGGGCCGACGAAGGTTCGAGCCATAGGCTTCAACCTCGCTCGCGACGGCGAGATGCTTGAACGCGGCGAATACGGCTTAGTCCACACGCCGACGTTGGACACGTGGCGGAACCGGAAAAGGGTGGAGCTAAGACTCGAACATATATTACCGGTACCGCCGGGCGGCAGCAAAAATGAATCGGCAAAAATCGTGGACGAGAGGGGTCAACGCCGACCGCGTCGGGAATGGGCGTGCGAACCGACGGCGGACGTTATTTTCGGCCTTCCGGGCCAAGAGCTTCCGGCTTGCGGGTGCGAGTTCGTCGAATATGCGGGTATCGTCGAGGCGAAGCGTCGGTATCGCCGGGTATGGGTGGCGGCGCCGCCTTTCGACGCACACCGATTGACGATGGTGTTGAACGCGGCGGAAGAAGCCGTTCTGGCGTACGGCGACGTCGAGGCGCAGGCTGCCCGAGAGTTCCTTCGGCGGTATTACCCCGACCGTGATACGTTGGTCGCGTTATACCGCGAGCTGCGGGAGCGCGGGCTTTCGCCCCCGGAGAGTGACGACCCGGGCGTACGCCGCGCGCTCGAGGTGTTCCGCGAATTAGATCTGATAGAGGACGTTGACGGCGGCGTGGTCGTAATCGACGACGGCTTGTCGCCGACCGCGGGCCGAAAGTCGCTCGACGATTCGCCGTTGTTCCGCCGGTGCGAGCGTCGGCGGGAAGAGGCCGAAAGGTTCATCGCGGCTATATGCAAGTGGCCCGTCGCGGCCTTGGAAGATTTCGCGCGGGACCTTTCGTCCGCTGCTTAGCCGCGATACGTCGCCGGGCCTCCTTTAGCACGTAGGGCTTTTATCTTGAAGGGATAAAGAAGTGATACGCATAGCCGCCGTTCACCCGGACGTAATCGCCGACGAACGTTTGAGGTCGGGGACGCCTCGCTTTAACGCCGAATGGCTCGAGCTTTTCAACGCCGGGGGCGGTCCCGCAGACGTGTACGGGTACTTCGTAGTAAACGGCCGCGGCGAAGGGTTCACCATCGAATTACCTCGGCGTAAAGCGTTGGTATTGGGCCCGTACCAAGCGTTATTGATATTCTCCGGTTTCCCCGACAACCCCGCCGACCCGGCGGTATGTTACCTTGCGAACCAGGCGACGCGGCTATTCCTCAAGCGCGATTCTTATTTCTGGGACGCGGAGGAAGATAACGTTTACCTCTACTCGTCGCGCGAAGGCTACGCTGAAAACGCTGAAGGGTACGTCGACTATTACCATTATAAACGGCGTTCCGCCAAAGTAATCATAAAACAGAAATCTTCGCGAAGGTGACAGTGTATGGACCATATCGATTTCGCTTCGTTCCGGCGCCGCTTCTTCAGGGAGAAACGGGCCCAGCTCGAGCGCTTGCTCGAGCAGCCTTTGCTTTTATATTGGGGCCGATGGGATGGGCCCAACGTCCGCGCGATGACGTTGGCCGAGGGGTTTACGAGGCCGACTTTTCTTTTATGCGAGGCCGGCGGCGCGACGACGGCGTTCGTTCAAAAAATCGAGATCGACGAGCTGGCGCCGTTGTCCGATGAGATGGAGTTGATTACGTACGGGGCGGCCGCCGAACTCGAAGAAAAATTGGCGTCCCATCTTAAAAAGTTCGACGACGTAGTGGTAGAAGCTTCGGCGAATTTTTCCGCGCTCGACCGTCTGCCGCCGCATTACTTCAAATTCGTATCGTCGATCGCGACGGCTCGAGAGTGCGACGACGTGCTCGTGCCGTTCCGGGCGTTGAAGTCGCCGCTCGAGCTCGCGTTGATGAAACGAGCTTCGGATGCCACGTTGGCGGTTTTCGCCGAACTCGAGGAAAAGGTCCGACCCGGCGTGGCGGAGGAGGACGTCGTGGACTTCGTCCTCCACAGGGCGATAGATGCCGGCGCCGCGCCCGCGTTTTACCCCATCGTCGCTTCCGGCCCGCGTTCGCAGTATCCCCACCCGCAGCGCCGCTCGAGAAAAAAGATAGAACCCGGCGAACGTGTAGTCATCGACTACGGCGTCGACGTGTGGGGCTACAAAGCGGACGTTACGCGGACGTACGTCGCCGGCGGCTACGCGAGCGCGGACCCGTACTACGATATAAGCGTGGAATTGGTTTCGTTCTTGCGCCGGGCCGACCTTAGCGCGATGACGCCGCTCGATCTCGGCCGGGAGGTCGCGCGCATGGTCGAGGAAGCGGGGTTGAGCGACCGCGAGCGCCACGGCTACGGCCATGGCTTGGGCGTAGAAACCCACGACCCTTATCCGTACGTCGTAGCGAAGGCCATGCCGTGGTTGGACCGCCCGTTCGAGGACGGCATGGTCTTTACGTTCGAGCCCGGCTTCTACGACGAGCGGGGCGGCTTCCGCGTCGAGGACGACTACGTCGTGTGGAACGGCCGGGCGGTGCCGATGCAGGAATTCGAGCCGCCGGCGACCCTGCCCGAAGGGCTATAATTTCGGGCGTCGTTTCTTCCACGCGACTTCGGTGCGTTTTACGTCGCGGAGCGGGAAACCGTCCGGGCTCGCTCCCTAAAACCGTCGTGATACGTTATTGTTTAAAAACAGACCAAGGGTGACCGGCAAGTGAAACGGAATCGCCGGGGAAGTGTTCGTGCGCGAGCGACCTAAGGCGAATTCATTATTTATTTTCTTGACATAACGACTTCGCTGGGTTAGGTTAAACGCGAACCTAACCGCTACAAGCGACTAACCGAAAGTTAACCCGTGCGGGAGGTATACTAATGCCGTTTTATCAGTGCGAAGGCAGCAAGACGTACCACTCCCAGACGAGTTGTTCCAGAGTACCGAGGAACGTCAAGACCAACGCCGGATGGGCGGTGCGTACCCGTAGGCCGAAGGCCAAGATGTGCATCGAGTGCGCGGCCAAGGCGAAGCCGAAGGCCAAGCCGAAAGCCAAGCCGAAGAAGAGGGCAACCAAGAAGAAGAGAGTAACCAGGAAGAAGTCCGTAGTCAGGAAGACGACGCGGAGAACTAGAAGGAAGTAGTAGCGTTGACGTTACGGTTTAGTTAAGTGCCGAGGCCTGGGGCCTCGGCTTTTTTTCGAACTTGCTAGCGGTTGCCGGGATCGACGTAGGTGTTTTCGCTTGATTAAACCGGCGCCGTGTGCTATAAGCAGAAGGAAGGGCCTATAGCTCAGCTGCGGTTAGAGCGCGCGCCTGATAAGCGCGAGGTCACAGGTTCGACTCCTGTTAGGCCCACAGGGCCCGCCGCCGGCGGGCTTTTTTACGTGATGACATGAGTCGCTATGATTGCTAAGCGTTTAAAATGGGTGGCGGTCGTTGCGGCGTTGGGTACGCCGTACGCCGCGGCACCCGCCGGGGCGGACGACGGCGCAACTACCGTGGTCGTAGCGGCGGCTACCGCTGGTGCAACCGCGCTCGCCACGATCCTCGTGAAGGATTACTTTGACGGCAAGAAGGAGTCGGAGAAGATCGAGCGCGAAACGGCGGATATTCTCGAGGAAGTGAAGAGGATCGAAACGCGGGCCGAGGCCCTCGAGATGGAGAACGAAGCGCTGGCGGCCAAACTTGCGGCGACGGAAGGCGTAAACGAGTTTTGGTCCGTATTGGTTGGGGAGGACGAGGAGTTTTTCAAGCCGAGCCTTATTGCCGAGCGAGTGATGGAGTACGAAGACGGGTTGGAACTTCTATTGGTGAAGGAACCGACCCTGGTCGAGAAGATCCACCGCGCCATATCCCGGCCGGAGGGCGATTGGGCGCGCGCCGTTCTCATCCGCGCGTACGGCGCGGGCATCCCCGGCGCGGACTTCTGGGAGTTGAAGAAACGGATCGACCAGGGTTTGGAGGGGGGCGTCGTTTTGGTCGCCGGCGAGCGGCGGGCGCGGTACGTCCGGGGCGCGGAGAACGTCATGGCCATCTTGGATTACGTTTGGGAAGTGGCCGGCGCCGACGGATACAAGGAGACGCTGCAGAAGTTGTGGGGCTGTACGCCGGAGGAAGTGGAAGTCGCGCTGGCCGCGTTCCCACAATATGAATAGCGGTAGTACGGGTTTTTCGGTAGCCTTTGAGCCGCCGCCGGGTCGCGAACGGAGGAAATATGCCGGATGATAAATTGAGTGAGTTCGAGCACCGAGTCGACGCGCTGGAACGGCGCGTCGGTCTGGTGGAGGAGGGTTACGTCGAAGACGAGAAGCGGAACCGCCGGGCGCGCAAGATGAATATGTGGCTCCGCATTACTATCTACGTGATGTTCCTTTTGTTGATGGTACTCTTCCTCGTCGTCTTCAAAGTGCGCTTCTGATCTGCTATGAGACTCGCCGTAGTTTTCATAGTATCGTCGATAGGATTGCTGGGATGCGCCGACGACGGCCTACCTCCGGCGCCGTACAACGTTACGGCGGAGACCGGGGGCGGTGCGGCGGAGTTGCGGTGGAGTTATAAGGCCGCGCCGGGGTTGGACTGTTTTTTAATTCAGCGTTCCGAAGGTTTCAACTACAACTTCCTCGACGTAGCGAAGTCGCCCGCGGGTAAACTTTACTATTACGACGACGACGTAACCTTCGGCGAGCGGTACTACTATCGCGTGGCCGCTTTTTTCACGACGTGGAACGACGAAAAAGACGTATTGAGTAGATTCTCGCCCGAGGTGGCCGTTAAGATTGAGTGACCGCTTTAGGAAAAGGTTATGACGCGGGCGGACTTAAAGATCGCGGCCGCCCTTTTTTTAACTTTCGTCGGCCTCTACGCGCTGTGCGCGCCGGGGCACTTCTATCTTCTCGATTCTTCTTTTAAGCTCACGTGGGCCGAGAACGTCGTCGAGCGCGGCCAGCTGCACTTCGACCGCGACCAGATCGGCAAAGAGTCCCGCATCGGCACGTACTTCTACGCGGGACGCAACGGCGAGCTCTACATCCACTTCCCGCTGGGGAGCCTCTTCTGTTTCATGCCGGCGGCACTCCTCGGCGCCGCGGCGACGAGAGTATTCCCGGCGTTGGCCGCGTGGGACGTCGGTTATTCGTTGGCGTCGTTTAGCAACGTCTTGTGGGCGGCGGCTTCGGCGGCGCTGCTGTACTGGTTGGCGCGCCGGCTCGAGCGGCCGCCGCGGCGTGCCGCGGCCGCGGCCGTCATCTTCGGCGTCGCGACGCCGCTGCTGCCGTACGCGACATACGACTTCAACGAGCCGGCGGCCGGCTTCTTCGTCCTGCTCGCGGCGGCGTTGATAATCGCGGGTTGGGAGAAGCGCTCCGTTAAGTATCCGGGCGGCGCGGGCTTGGCCCTCGGCTTCGCCTTTACGATCCGCTACGAGCTGCTCGCGTTCGCGGCGACGGCCGCGGCGTTGTGGTTCGCCTTTACTTTAACCCGCGGGTCGCGGTGGCGGGATTTCTTTGCGTTCGCGGTCGGCTTTGCCGCGGTGGCGGCGGTGGTGCCGCTATACAACTGGTACGCCCGCGGCAGCGCCGGCAACTTCGCGTACAACACGTTGCCGTTCTTCACCAACCTCATCAAGGCGCGGTTCGAGCCGCTGGGGGGCGGCGGGCCACTGTCCTTCGTCGGGCGGTTCCTTTGGGTTTATTTCCTGTCGCCCAACATGCACAACGTCGTTCTGTATTGTCCGCTCGCGGCGTTCGGCGTGGGCGCGACGGCGGCGCTAGTTAAGTCGTACGGCCGCCGGATTTTATTCATCATAGTCCCGGCGTTGGGCCTCGCCGCGGCGGTACTCTTCACGACGTACTCGAGCTGGGCGTGGGGGCTACGGTACGCGTACGTGTTCTGGGTTATTCTGGCCGCGGCCGGCGTTCTCGCGCCGCGTCGGCGCCGATGGGTTAAAATAGTCTT
>JAZGGY010000071.1:0-3105 GCA_036480675.1 bacterium
CGTTATGCCGGTGGCGTTCCTGCTCATAGTGTTATCCTCCCTTTTCCCCTCTAAGATCGAAGGGCAGCTCATCCCGGCGCTCCAGTCGTGGTGGCTGACGATTCACGTGACGCTGGCGTGCCTGGGCGAGGGGGCTTTCGCGGTGGGTTTTGCCGCGGCGGTGCTGTACCTCTTCCGCGGCGACAAGCCGAGCAGGTATTTACCGTCCAAAGAAACGCTCGACGTCATCGAATACCGGGCGATAGCAATAGGCTTCCCGCTGTTCACCATCGGCGGGCTGGTCGCGGGCGCCATCTGGGCGCAGAAGGCGTGGTCGGTGTGGTGGAGCTGGGACCCCAAGGAGACGGCCTCGCTCGTCGTCTTCCTTATAGCCGTGGCTTACTTACACGCGCGCCGCCTGGCCGGTTGGCGCGGCAAGCGGACGGCTATTCTGGCGGCGCTTATATTTGTAGCGTCGGTATTGACGCTCTTCGCGAACCTCATCTTCGGCGGCCTGCACGCGTACGGGGTCTGATCTTTCGCGAAGCGTAATATTGAAAGCCGCCCTTCCGGGCGGCTTTTTTGAATGTGGTGCGAGAGGAACTTAAACATTACCATTTTCATAATATAAATGGTTACTAAAATAGTCAAGTAACGATATTATTTTTCTTGACAGGAAAGCGCCGGTATCTAATAATGGTAAGTGAACGAAGGAGGAGTACCGAAATCGCCCACGGGCGTTTTAATTAGGAGAATCCCTGTGAAAATTGTAACGAAGTTAATCGCCATCGGTATCGTTGCGCTCGGCTTGGCTGGCTGCGAGCCCAGCGACGACGTAGACGTGAAGGCCGCGGCGGATGACGACGGACGGTCTATCGAATACCTTTCCGAGATTCTGAAACTAACGGTCGAGGTAAACCGCTATATCGCCAATCACCATCCCCTCAATGCGGACCCGGCCGAGATGAAAGGGGTCTTCGAGGGGTACGCAGAGGATTATAGCAACCTGGCCGCGGAGATCGAGGCCGAAAGGGACAACCCTTTTAGCGAGGAACTCGTGCTAGCGCGCGCCGGCGCGCGCGGGATGGCGGACGTCGCGGAAGCGTACGGCGAATACCCGAACGGCCCCAAGACCGCCCACCCGGCGATCGTCGCGTGGCACAATTATACGATAAAGGTTTTCGTCGTTACGGGCGAGGTCAACGAACGGGTCGAATTGGCTCGGGAGCGGCGGGAGCCCGAGAAGGAAGAGGCCCCGCTTTCGCCGCGGGGCGATAAATGCCCTTATAGTGGCTGCCCGTATTGGGGCGAGATCCTCGATGCCGAGAAAAGCCGCGCCGGCGGTGACCCGGATACGGAGTGATAAATAAATTGTTTAAAAAGGCGCCCTCGTCTCGGGCGCCTTCCTTTTGGGCGGGGCCGCGAGGCGCCCGGGCTGGGGCGCCTTAACTGTTAGTGAGTCGAGATTAGTTACGAAAGGCGTATATGCGTTAAATTAAAAGGCGTGCGCGGACGTTTACGGACGCTTTTTCCTATGTTATGTTTGCGCGTGCTCGGGCGACGAGGAGAATGCACGCCGTAACCGTTCTGACGTAACCGCTCTCGTTGTGACCGGGACCTCTTACCCGTTTATGGTTAGTCGTAGAAGCGCTGGTTTAACGCGGTTCCTGGCGCCGTTCGTCGGCGCGAGTTTGTTGGGCGGTGTATTGGCCGCGGCCGCGGAATACATCTTAGCTTCTATCCTGGGCGGTACGCCTTTTTGGGGCGTGCCGCGTTTTTATTACCAGCTATTGTACGCGGTGGAGACGGCATGGCTGGGCCTGCTGGCGGCGTTTACTTTCGGCGTATGCGGCGGTATTTATTATGCGTTAAAAAAGCGGAAGAGCGAGCTTGGCATGGCGTCGCCGGCGCTTTGGGTGGTCGCCGTCGCGGCCTGCGGCGCGCCGGCGGCGCACTTTTTAGCCGTCGCGGACGTGAGTTTCCCTTGGGTAAAGTCCAGGTTCGCCGTTGTAGCGGCGGCGCTGTTTTTTCTAGCCGTCATAAGCGTATGGGCTTTAGCGGCGGCGGCGCTCTACAAAGCCCTAACCGCCCTGGGTCGCAGGGTAAAGAGGGTCCCGGCGAAGGCGGTATTAATTTTTCTAGGGTCGGCGCTACTACTGCCGGTCGTTGCGGCGGACGTATACTATATGGTTGCGGGAAAGCGGGCGGCCGGGCGGCGGCCCGACGTATACGTGGTGGTAATGGACGCGTTCCGGGCGGACCGGCTTAGTTTTTACGGCGGCGAGGGGGACGTGGCGCCGCGGCTGGAGGCGTTCGGGCGGGAGGGCGTAGTATTCGAGGAGGCGTATACCGTATCGTCGTGGACGAAGCCGGCGGTGGCGTCGCTCTTCACGTCGGCGTATCCGGGCACGCACGGCGTGAATTCGCGGGTGGCGGCGTTACCCGACGAGGCGGCGACGTTGGCGGAGGCTATGAGAGAGCTGGGATACGTAACGTTGGCGGTATCGGCGAACCCTCACGTGAGCCGGGGCGGTGGAATGGGGGACGGCTTCGACGTTTTGGACAACACGGCAGGGGGGAGCGTAATGGAGGCCGGCGGGCCGCCGCTGTCGGCGGCGCGCTTGTTGACGAGTGCGACGTGGGTGCCGTCCTTTCTAGGGCCGCTGTGGCATCGGACGACGGACGGCTTGGAGCTGAACCGGCGGCTGGAGTTCTGGCTTGGGATTACGGAGGGGCCGAGGTTTATATACGTTCATTACATGGAGCCGCACACGCCGTACAGGCCGAGGGACGAAGACGAGGCCGAGCTCAAGCCGTATTTCGAGCGGGCGCGGAAGAATAAAATCAAAGAAATAGTGCGGGGCCGCTTTTTCGGCGCGCGTTTGACCGAAGACGCGCATTTCAAACCCGATTACACGGCCGGCGACGTTGCTTTGGCAAAGGCGCTGTACGATAGCGACGTGCGGCGGATGGACGCCGTTATCGCGGATTTTCTTGAAGAGATAGTCCCGACGTATAGGCGCGACGACGAACCCATAATAATCATTACCGCCGACCACGGCGAAGAATTTCTGGAGCACGGTCGGTGGCTTCACGGCGCCGGCCTGCACGGCGAAATCGCGCGCG
>JAZGGY010000072.1:0-3007 GCA_036480675.1 bacterium
GTCGGCCACGCTGTAGCTGCGTTCGCGGACGTCGTCGCACAGCTCAGCGGAGGTGACGAACGCGGCGCGCAGGCCGGCGTCGACGACGGCGCGCAGCGTCGCGACGGCTATGTACGTCTTGCCGGTACCGGTCTCCCCCGCCAGGACAAGCACGCCCCCCTCGCCGGCGACGACGCGCTCCACGAACGCCCGGGCGCGCGCCAGCGCCGCGGCCTTGTACGGTACGTGGCGATGTACCCCCTCCAGCCTCGCCGCCGCCAGCGGCCTCGGCAGCCCCCCCACCGCCTCGGCGAACCGGCGCTCGATCCCGCGGCGCGCGACGCACTCGCACGGCTCGGCCATAGTCAACGGGACGCCCGAGGCCTCCGCCCGCTCGAGCCAATCTCGGTCCCGGCGCGTGAGGTCCTCCTCGGTTATGCCGTAATGTCGGCAGTACGAGGCAGCGTCCGCAAAGGCGTGCACCACGACGCCGACGTCGAGGCAGCGCCGGCAGGTGGCGGCGTCGTCGGGCCAAAGCCAGTTCGGCGGCCGGGCGGGCCAGTTTCGGAGGAGGTCAACGTCGCCTAGTTTGACCGTCATTTGATAAACTTCCGGCCGTTGGGGTTGACGGCGCCGGTGTAGCTCGAGGCCGCGCCCCGAGCGCGCAGCGGCCCGGCGAGGAACTTATCCACCTTGGCGCCCTCGCCGCGGGAGAGGAACTGGTCCAGCGACCAGCCGCGGCGGCTCTCGCGCCACTCCTGCCAGAACGGCTCGTCGGAGTCGCCGTAGTTTTGGATGGCGGCGGCGAGCTGCTCGACGGTGAAGTCGGCCAGCCGCGCGGCCACGGCGCAGCGCATGGCGCCGGTAAGGCGGCGATGTTTGGGGAATATTTTGGGATGAGAATTCCAGGCGTGGAAGAGCTTCTTACATAACCCTTCGTTAACTGCGTTACTTTCTTTCTTTAGTGTGTGACCCTTGTGCGAGGGTTGTGTTAAGGCCCTGTTGGGAGGCGCGTTAACGTACGTTTGGATATCCTGGTACCGTTCGTAATTAAGGACAGTTATTACCGTAACGCCGTGTGTTACGGCGCGAGTCGCGAACTTATATTCCCCGAGTAAACGTAGCGCGGTACGCACGTTCTGAATAGATAACCTAAACTCCTCCGCCAACCGCCGAACCGACGACGCGTACTGACCCCTTTTTATTTTAATAACGGCGCCGTCGGGGGCGAGGTAGTCGCCGTCGCGCCAGCGCGCGCGCAGCAGCAGCAGCACCATGAACTTGAAGTGCTCGGCGCGGAGCTGCACCGGCCAGCCGTCGCGGGAGGCGAGCTTGCGCGCCAGCAGGATGAAGCCGTCATCCGCCGGCGCTCGAGCGCTGTGGCCTTCGAGCGTCACGCCGTTTAATTTGGGATGGGGGGGAGGGGGTTAACGACAGAGGAGCGCGGCCAGCCACCGACCGGCGTGGTAGGCGCCGAACCACGACGCCGCGGCGTACGCCGTTACCGCGAACCAGAAGATAACGCCTTGCCTCACGTTGCGGCCCTCCCGGCCGGAAACCCGGCCGGTTTTTACGGTTGACATCGGCGTTGTAAGGGATTATAAATAGTACGTGAAGAGCGACTCTCTACGCCCCTGTATAACATCGAATTCTGAAATGTCAATAACCGAGGGCAAGTGACAATAAAAATGTTAAAAAATAGTCCAGCGAGGGTTTTATCGCGCGACCCGACGGCGCCCGGCGCCGGGAAGGAGGCACGATGAAAGAGCGTTTCGACGCGTACTGCGGCATTTACTGCGGCGCCTGCCCCATCCTCGCCGCGAACGTGAAGGGGGAGGTGGAGAAGAAGGCCGCGGAATGGGATATGGCCGCCGAGGAAATCGTCTGCGGCGGCTGCAAGTCCGAGGTCAACGCGGCGTATTGCCAAGACTGCGTCATGAGGCTGTGCGCGCGGGACCGCGGCTTCGAGTTCTGCGTGGAGTGCGAAGACTACCCGTGCAATACGTTCGAAACCTTCCACCGCGACCGGTTCCCCCATCACACGCTTATAAAGCAAAACCTGGCGGCGATCAGCGAGCTAGGCGTCCAGACCTGGCTCGAGGGGCAGAAGAAGCGGTGGAGCTGTCCCAAGTGCGGGACGCCGTTCACCTGGTACGAGGAGAAGTGTCGCGAGTGCGGCGGCAAGCTCTACGACGCCTGCGCCGAGGAGGACGACTGGGCCGATGAAGAGGCCCGCGTAACTGACGCCCCGCCCGAGGCCGCCTACTGGAAGCTGGTCAAGAATCTGCGCCGCTTCCGGTAACGGCGCGGCGGGTAAAGTATAGGCCGCAACTTCCAACGAACGGCGACGCAGGAGGCGCCGTGGCGGCGCGGGAAAATAATTTGAACTACGGCGCGTACTGCGGCATTTACTGCGGCGCGTGCGCCATAATGGTGGCCACCGAGCGGGACGAGGTCGCGAAGCTCCTCGAGCACGAGGAGCCGGGGTATACCGTCGAGGACCTCACCTGCCTCGGCTGCCGGACCGACGTCACGGCCTCCTGGTGTACCGACTGCGAGATGCGGCTGTGCGCCCGGGAACGCGCCCTCGCTTTTTGCTGCGACTGCGACGACTACCCCTGCGAGCTGAATAAGCGCTTCCAGGCCGACGAGCACCCGCACCACACGCCCGTCCTAAAGAACCTCGAGGCCATCCGGGAGGCCGGCGCGGCGGCGTGGCTGGCGGCCCAGTTCGAGCGGTGGAAGTGCCCGTCGTGCGGCGCCCGGTCCACCTGGTACGACGAGAAATGCGACGGCTGCGGCGCCGAGCTGTACGACTGCCGCGCCGAGGAGAAGGACCTCGCGGCCTGAGGGGAATAGAACACGGAAGAAGGGACAGAGGAGAGGTTATGGGCGCGTTACAGCGAGCGAGCGAGAGCGCGCGGCGTTCGGCGTTTAAGATACCCGCGTTGGCCCTTTGGGCCGGCGTGGGGGTTTTTATGCTCGGCGCCGCGCACGCCGACGAATACGTTTACTGGTACCACTGGGG
>JAZGGY010000073.1:0-2400 GCA_036480675.1 bacterium
AGGACGTAACGTCTTCCACCGTCCCCGCGACGACCAACGTCGCGTGGTCCGCCAGCTCTTCCGTGGTCATCTGCACCATCGACGCCCCGGCCACGCTCACGCACACCGCGAGTAAAGCCGCTAGCCAAACAAACTCTTTCCGCATCGAAGCCTCCTATTGACAATGATTATTAATATCAATAACATTATAACTTAAATCGCCGCCGTTGTCAAATTAAACCGTCACAACCCCCTCGTTTTCATAATTAAGGCGCGGCTCAAGCGAACGACGTAGCACGGCCGCCTTAACTAGTACCCCCGGCCAACATCTCGACGAAAGCTTCGAGCCGCAGACGCTGCTGCGCCGACAGCGGCCCGGGCCGCTCGCCCTCCAACGTCAAGACCGGGACCGGCACGGCGCGCCGTACGAGAATATCCTGGATCCCGCGGTAACAGAAGGATTGGACGTAATGCACCAAGCCCTGCACGCCGCGGCGTTCTACCTCTTCCAATATATCGGCTATGCGGGTCCCGGCGCCGTAAGGGTAGGTATAACGGGTATACGCGTCGGCCAGGTCGTCGCCGCCGGCCAAGAGCGCGAATTGCCGCGGCAGCTCGTTGAATACGACGCCGGCCCCCAAACTCGCTAAAAATTCGAAGAGGTGGTCGTTGATGGGGGGAACGCCGGCTACGCCCAGGCGGACGCGCTTCGTTTGCCCACGCCGGCCGCGCACTTCCGCCAAGAACCGCGTCGCTTCTTCTTCAAATTCTTCGACGCCGGCGCCGAAGTCGCAGCTTTTAAGCAGCCAATCGAAGTTTTCGCGGCCGGACACGACGCCCTCGCGCCACGTCAGCTCGTCCAGCTCCGCCAGGAGCGCCCGGCTTCGCGAAAGGCGCGCGAAAACTCTTTCTGCGGCGCTTACGGTCGTTTCGAATCGGCCGGCGAGCGCCTCTACGGCGAGGGCCGTCGCGGCCCGGTCCGGCCGTGAGGGAAACGCGAACGCGACGACGTCGACGCCCTCGTCCGCCAAAACCTCGCCCAGCGCGGCGGCGTTGGAACAGTCGCCCCCGGTCACAACAACGACGCGGCCGAAACCCTCCTCCTTAACGGTGGCGTAGATCCCCTTTATCCAAGCGCAGGTGCTACGCGGGAAACCTACGCTTTCGGCCTCTTGCACCGCGCGTTCGGCGTCGCCGCGGCCTATGAATAAATTATTGAGGTCCACCGGCCTATAACCCGCCGCCCAGAGGACCTCAACCGGGAGGGTAGTCGTGATGCCGACGCGTACGTCGCGCGCGAACAAGCTAGGGCGTCATTCACCTCCGCCCTCGGCCTCGTCCGCCGTTTCCCGAACGTAAACGTAGTTGGCGCCGTGGCGCCGCTTGCCGCCGAAGCCGGCTCCCCGCGCGGCGCGTTCCAAGCCCTCGTACGACATCTCGGCCCACGTCTCACGCGAGACGCCGTTCCGGACGCGCACCAACATCTCCTGTCCGACGCTGTACGTCAATTCGGCATTACCGGGGCCCTGCCACACTACTCTGTAGAGGGCGTGGCCGGGTTTATCTTCCATCAAGTCGACGAGGGTTTGCGCCTGTTTGCCGGAGTCAAACATCCGACCGCGGCGGCCGAGGTAAAGGGTTTCCTCGGTCTGAGTAGTGACTTCGGGTCGGCCGCCCAGCGCTCCCTCGGGGTCCAGTAAATCATCCGAGAGCTTGAGCTCACGGAACCCGGGGCGGTTTACGCGCAGCGTCGCCACCAGCGCGAGCGTATCCGCTTCGGGCGAACGCGCTTTGACGACGTCGAAATAGACGTTAACCCAAACGATATCGTACTCGTCGTACCGCTCCTTGTCGAAGTAGTTCAACAGTCGCTCGATATCCTTGGCCGGCGTCGACGGGTCGACGGCTATGTTCATACGCACCGACGGTTCCGCGGCGTCGTCGGCCACGTCCATCTTGCCGACGACGTACTCCACCGGCGGGGGCGTGTACCCTTCCGCCGGCGCCGCGTTCTCGGCGCCCTCGTCGCCGCGGCGGCACGCGGCCGTGAAAATAAGAACGGCCGCCACAAGCCCCAAAATCCTGCATCGTCTCATAGTCGTGGGTTTACGTCGCGCCGCCTAACCGTTCGAACGACAGCGCGAGCCCTTTCAACGTAAGGTCCGCGTCGACGCGCGGCGCCGTCTTCATAACCGGCGCTACCACGTTCGCCAGGCCGCCGGTCGCGACCAACGCGCCGCGCTCCCCCCTCTCCTCCCGTATGGCTTCGACTATCCCGTCGGCGGCGCGCGCCGCGCCGAGGATGATGCCCGCGCGCAAAGCTTCGTCCGTGTTTCGCCCCACCACCCGCGGCGGCATCGAAAAATCCACCGCCCCCAGGCGGGCCGCCCCCGCGAAAAGGCCCTTGGCCGAGACGACGAC
>JAZGGY010000074.1:0-2014 GCA_036480675.1 bacterium
GCGACGGCAAGGGCTACGACGTCTTCGACGCCGGCCGCCATACCCTAACCACCGGCAACGTGCCGCTTCTTATAGACTTCGTCGGCAAGCACATTACCGACGGCAGCCCCTTCAAGGCGGAAGTCTATTTCGTCAAAAAGCGGCCCATCCGGGATTTAAAATGGGGCACCGCCGAGCCTGTCATCTTCCGCGACAAGGACCTGGCGATGGTTCGCCTCCGCTCCTTCGGCATCTTCTCCATCCGCGTGACGGACCCGATGCTCTTCGTCAACAAGGTCGTGGGGACCGAGGGCCGGCTGGAGACGCGCGACGTCGAGGGGTTCCTGCGCGCGATGATCGTCTCGCGAATGCAGGACGTGCTGGGCGAAGTCCTGACGACGGTGCTCGACCTGGCGGCGAAGTACGACGAGATCGGCGCGGCGATGAAGAGCAGGGTTCGCGACGACTTCGGCAAGTATGGTCTGGAGATTACCGACTTTTACGTCAACGCCATCACGCCGCCTCCCGAGGTCCAGAAGGTAATCGACGAACGCACCGGCATGGCCGCCGTCGGCGACCTCAACCAGTACTATCGCTTTAAAGCCGCGCGGGCGGTCGAAAAGGCCGCGGAGCAGACCGGCGGCGGCGCGGGCGAGGGTATGGGCATGGGCGTGGGCCTGGGCATGGGCCTCTCCATGGCCCAGATGATGGGGGGCGCGATGCGCACCACCACCGAGCAACCCTGTCCCAAGTGCAACACCCCCATGCCTACCGGCTCCAACTTCTGCCCGAGCTGCGGCAATAAAATCGGCTTGCCCGACGAAACGCTCATCATATGCGGGAAGTGCCAAGCTGACAACCCGGCGAAGGCCACGTTCTGCGCCTCGTGCGGCGAGGAGCTGTCGGTTTCGGGGCACTGCCCCAAGTGCGGCGAGGCCGTCGACGAGGCGGACAAGTTCTGCCCGGAGTGCGGCGAGAATATGAAATAACGTAGCGGAGCAGGAAAGACAAAGGCCGCCCGCTCGGGCGGCTTTTTTTTTATTATAAAATTTACTTGACAAGGCGGTCGAATAGAGTATATTATTACGACGCCATCGAGGAGAGGAGTATGGTTTATTGGTAATTAAACTCAGCCGGCGCGCCCTTAGGGGCAGCGGCGGTTTTGTATTTAGGCGGCAAGCTCACCGCGACCAAGCATAACTATAAACCGGCGCTCGAAGACGACGTCGTCGTAGGAGAGCAGTAGATACGATGAAGAGGGTCATAACCGCGGCGTGTTGCGTAGCTTTTATCGTCAACGCCGCTATGGCGTATACGTGGCATTTGGTTGGCTCGTACCCGACGCCGGTACCGAATCCCCGCGGTTTCCGAACAGGCGGGGGTCTTTTCGGTTACGTCGTCGGGGCCGGCCCTACGCCGTACGTATACGGATACCAGCTATCCACCGGCTCTATCTTCTCGAGTTTCCCGGTACCCGGCGGCGCCGGCGCCTGGGGTATTACCGGGTTTTCCACTTCGACGATGTATATTTCAAATAACGTTACGTCATGGATATACCGAGTTACCAGGACGGGTTCCGTAAGAAGCTCTTTCCAGTGTCCTGTCCCGGGACCGGCCGATATGAATTTAAACTGGATAACGACGTATTTAGATATCGCTATCCCGGATTTGAACGTCGTCGCGGTCGTTACCACGACGGGCTCATTAGTTAGAACGTATACCGCACCTGGGTCGCGGCCTACGGCCTGTTGCGGTTACCAGACGACGTTAATCGCCGACTCCGCGACCCATACCATCTACGAGAACGGCGTCCCGGTAATAACGGGGATAGCGACGCCCGTAGGGGCCGACGAAGAAGCGTCTACAGATAATTATTACGACGTTTGGCTTTACGTCGTCGACGACGCGACGGACCGTATTTATATATATTGGAAAACGGTAGCCGTCGCCCCCGCCTCCCTCGGCCGCGTGAAGGCGCTGTTCCGGTAGGGGCGACTGGCCAGTCGCCCCTACTACACAAATAAAAAGCCGGCCT
>JAZGGY010000075.1:0-2992 GCA_036480675.1 bacterium
ATTAGCCGCCGCCGCCCTTTACGCCGTCGAACACAACGTGGATCGGCTTGTCGACGACCATCGCCGCGCCGGCGCCCTGGCGGAAGGATTAGCCGCTATGGCCGCCTTCGCCGTCGAGCCCCCGCAAACCAATATCGTAATGGTCGACGTCGTTGACGAGGCCGTCGCGGCCGCGGCCCTGACTGACTTGCTCGAGGAAGCCGGCATATCGGTCCACGCGGTCGGGCCCCGCCGCATACGCGCCGTCACGCATTTGGATTTGGACGACGCCGACGTCGAGCGCGCCCTCCGTGCATTCGAGGATGGAGTCGCGAGGTTGCGGCCGAGCTGATTACGTTATGAAAATGTACCTGGCGGCGGGCGAGGAATCGGGCGACCTTCACGGCGCTCATCTCGCGCGGGCCTTCAAACGGCTCGCCCCCGAGCTCGAGCTGGCCGGGATGGCGGGGTCTCGGATGCGCGAGGCCGGCGTCGAGGCCGTGGTCGCGAGCGAAGGCCACGGCGTCGTGGGCTTCGTAGAAGTGCTCGGCCGTCTCGGCCGGTTCCGGCGGGACCTCGACCAGTTGGCGGGTGCGATGGCGGCCGACGGCGACGCGTTGGTCGCAATAGATTACGGCGGTTTCAATGCGCGCCTGGTGGCGCGGGCCAAAAAGGCCGGCCTGAAGACGTTTTATTATATACCGCCTAAGTTGTGGGCGTGGGGCCGGCACCGCGGCAAGCGTTTGGCCCAAGACCTCGAGTTGGTATTAGCCGTTTTCCCCTTCGAAGTCGACTTTTGGCGCGGCGCCGGCGCGGCCGTAAATTTCGTGGGCCATCCGCTGCTAGATATCACGAAGCCGTCGGGGCGCGACGTAAGGGCGGCGCTGGATATAGCGGAAGGCGAGAAGTTATTGTTAATCCTTCCGGGCAGCCGTCGCCAGGAGATTGCGGCGCTTTGGCCGCCGGTGGCGGAGGCGCTGCCGCGTATAATGGAACGCGTGCCCGACGTCAGGCCGGTCGTCGTGCCGGCGCGTTCGCTGGGCGCGGATATATTGACGACGTACGCGCCGTTGCCGGCGGGCGTGCGGACCACGGACGAGGCGGTAGTCGACTTGATGGCCGCCGCGGATGCCGCTGTAGTCGCCTCCGGCACCGCTTCCTTGGAACTCGCCATTCTGGGTACGCCGGCATTAATATTATACAAAGTCAACGTTCTTACGTGGGAATTGGGCCGGCGTCTCGTATACGTGACGCACCTGGGTCTGCCGAATATAATCGCCCGTAAGCCTATAGTCCCGGAATTGCTGCAGGGAGACGTAAAGGCCGACTTGATCGCGCACGAAACGACCGAGATTTTAACCGACGAGCCTCTGCGGAAGCGGATCGTAGCGGATTACGCCGCGGTCCGCGACGCGCTGCGGCCGCCGTCCGCTATCTCGGGTGACGGCGCCGGCGCGCCCGCGTACGCCGCGCGCTTAGTATTGGACGCTATCGCCTAATGGTTAGCGACCTGCAACCGAAGGAACCCCGCCAGGCCGGCGTCGCGCGCCGCCTCTTCGCCGCCGCGGCGCGGTACTGGCACCTTTTGTTGGTGGGGATGGTCGCGTCCGCGCTGGCCTCTTCTTTCGAAGCGTCGCTCCCCATTATTATCGGCCAGATCATAGACGTGTTGGCGGGGAAAAAAGACCAGTTGTTGTTCAACCTGTTATTGCTCGGTTTCGAAAAGCCGCGCCTGGTCGTGGTGAACTTCTTGCCGTTGTGGGTCCTCATCGTTATCCTCTTGTCCGGCGCGTTCATATTCCTGAGGTCCTACCTAATCTCGTTCGCCGGCCAACGCGTCGTCTTCAACATCCGGGAGAAGGTCTTTAACCACCTCTTGATGTTGCCCCTTCGTTTCTACGACGTGCGGCGATCGGGCGACGTCGTCTCGCGCGTTACCAACGACGTTAACGTTCTCCAGGATACGGCGAACGCGCTGAAGGACATTACCTCCGCCGTAACGACGCTCGTCATAGTACTGGTGGTGATGTTCGCGCGCTCGTGGAAGCTTACGTTGCTCGTTTTAATAACCTTCCCGGCGTTGGGTTGGATTATCAACAAACTCGGGGGCAAGAGCCGTAAGGCGGGGAAACGTTTCCAGGCCGAGATCGGTTCGCTGACGGCGTTGTTATCCGAGACGCTGCAGAACATTAAATTGATAAAATCCTTCCGGCGCGAGGAATTCGAGCGGGAACGTTTCCTGCGCCGCAACTGGGAGACGTTCAAGGCCTGGATGTACGGCGTCAAGATCGAGTCTATACTCCGTCCGCTGATAGAGGTCGTGAGCGGCCTGGGCATCGCCGGGTTCTTCTGGGTAGGTTGCCACCTAGTCTTGTCCGGTCGCATTACTACCGGAAATCTTCTCGGCTTCACCGGCCTGGTCGTCATCCTCTATCAACCGGTAAAGGTCCTCGGCCGGGTTATGGCGCTCGTCCAACGGGCGCTCGCCGCGGCCGGCCGCGTCTACGAGGTGATAGACGAACCTGAGGAACGGCGGCTCTGGCGCACCGGCGATTTGAAGCGCCGCGTCGACGGGGCGGTCGGTTTCGACGACGTTTCGTTTACGTACGACAGTGAGACCTACGTCTTGGAGAACGTGACGCTCGACGTCCGCCCGAGCGAAGTTATCGCGGTCGTGGGGCCTTCCGGGGCGGGGAAGACGACGCTGGTCAGCCTTCTCCCGCGTTTCTACGACTTCACCAGCGGGTCGCTAACGATCGACGGGTATAATATCCGCGACTACGACCTCGACTCTCTCCGGGATCAGATCAGCCTTGTCCCTCAGGAATCGATACTTTTTGCCGATACCGTTTTTAATAATATAAGGTACGGCAAGTTGGACGCCGGCGTCGACGACGTGCGGGCCGCGGCGCGCGCCGCCAACGCCGACGACTTTATAATGGCTTTTCCCCGGGGTTACGATTCGTACATCGGCGAACGGGGCGTTCAGATATCGGGCGGCCAACGGCAGCGC
>JAZGGY010000076.1:0-2534 GCA_036480675.1 bacterium
GACGCCGGAAACATCCTCGAGGTCGGCCGCAACCTGGCCCAAGGGCGCGGATACGTAACGTACGCCAAATGGGACTTCTACGGCGAACCCGGCCCGGTGGTCCACGCCGAGGGCAACCGCCAACCGCTGGTGCCGCTGGTGGCCGCGGCCACGTTCGCGCTGGGGGCGAACACCCCCGCCGCGGCGCGCATACTCACGCTCATAGCCTCGCTCGGCGCGCTGGCCTTGCTATACGTACTTATCAGGCGGTGGCTCGGGCCGGGGCTTGCGCTGGCCGGCGTCGCCGTGGCGGCGCTCGAGCCGGCGTTCCTTTGGTTCTCGAGTCGGGTCCAACCCGAAGCCTACTTCGCCCTGCTCTTCTTCGCCGCCATCGCGGTAGCGGGCGAATTCAAGTCGGAGCGCCCTTCCCTTGTTAGACCCATTATCGTGGGTTTACTTTTAAGCCTCTCGTACCTGTGCCGGCTGAACGGCGCGCTCCTACTCGTCGCGTACCTAGTGGCGCTGTTCGTGGCTTACCGGCGGAGGGCCTTCGCGCCGTCGGCGCTGGCGCTACTGGCTTTCGCCGCCGCGGCACTGCCGTGGTGGATACGAAACGCCCGCGCCTTCGGCGACCCGCTCTACTCTCAGGCCAAGTACTTCATAATCGCGCCCAACCAGGAACAAGTGTTCGCCGTCAAAAGGCACGTGCCGACATGGGCCGGCTTCTTCGCCTCGTACGATTTCTTCGGCCTGCTGGACCGGTACGCACGGGGCCTATGGCGGGCGATCGAACCGTTCCTGCTCGGCAACCTCGGCACGGGCGAGCCGTTCAAAGGCGCGCCGTTCGTCGCGTTCGTCTTACTGGCCGCGGTCGCCGTCCCGCTACTCCGGCGCCGGCGCGCGCTCCTCTTCCCGGCGCTCGCTCTCCTGGCCTCCATCCTGGGCTTCGCCGTTTGCGGCTGGGGGCTCTTCCGCTACTTCACGCCGTTCTACCTGCTGGCCATTCCCCTCGGCCTCGCGGGTATAATACGGGCCGCGGGCCTGTTCGAACGGCGGCGGCGATGGATTACGGCCGCGTTGGTCGTCATATTATTGCTGCCTTTCGTCAAACCGCTCGCCAGAACGCTCCGGCAGGACGACCGGGTCGAATATAAACGCCTCGCCGAAGTCGCGACGTGGCTCAACGAACACACCAAACCCGACGAGGTCGTCGTCACCTGGCCGCGCGTCAGCCAACTATTGTACCAATACGACCGGCCCACGCTCTATTGGCCCGTGGGCGGCGTTCGCGAGGTCCTCGCCGTCTTGGCCAATTACGACGTCCGGTTCGTCGTCGTCGAGCCGATAGTGCTGCCACTCCGCCCGGGCTTGACGGCCTTGTGGTACAAAGGTTACACCGGCCTGAAGAAAGTGCCTACGGACGTGTCGGAAGACAGGCTGACCATCATACGCGTCGACTACGGCGGCGAAGCCTTTAAGCAAGCTTACCGCGCCGAGGATACGACCTATTTAATCGTCTACGAGGTCGACCAAGCCAAGCTGCGCGCCACCGTTTACGGCGCGTACTTGACCGGCATAGAGTAGCCGGCGCCGGCTCTGAGGCCGGGCGACCGATCTATTTTTCTCGCTAACGAGAGTAAAAACCGCGACGCAAAAAGAACGCACCGCCGTAATATGAAATATGTTGAGCCGGCCGCCTACGGGCGGCCGGTTTTGCGGTAGGCGGCTTCAATCCGGAAAACTTTGAACCGCGGCCCGTCGGCGACGATATTTCAATCTCCCGCCCTCGGCGTTGCGCCCTCGCCGGCGCGGCCCGCCAAGCGCTCGAATATTATGAGTTTATCCTTAAAGTGAACCGGCCGGTATCGTTCGAAGAGGGGCCGTACCTCCGCCAGAAACGGGTTCATGTCGTACCCGAAGACGTAATCGGCGGCGGGACGGTCGGCCTCGACGTCGTATACGCGCAGGCCGGCGAACTTACCCAAGAACGGCGACGACTCGACGCCGGCCGCGTACTTTATGGGGAAATGCGGCATACTGGCGCCGAAGTCGATTAAGTTACAACCGCCGTTCGAGACGACGTAATAAGCCACCGCGTTACGTAAAACGTCGACGCGTCGGTTCCGCGCCGGGCGTTCTTTGACCAGCGGTAGCAGCGTGCCCCCGCGCGCCACGACGCAACAACCCGAGTTGAAGACCTTCAGCTTGGCGTTCTCGGCGGCGTAGTACCGCCCCAGGGGAATTAGATTGGCCACCGCCAAGGCTACGGCGACGCCGGCCGCGGGCCGCACCAACAAACGCGGCACGTTGAGGGCAAGCCACGGCGTAATCAGTAAAAACGGGAACAAGGCCATCCGCTCTGAAATATAATAGACGCCCGGCGACGTCGCACACGGCGCGGCGAAGTAAATGACGACGAAGACGCCCGCCAAAGCGGCGAACGAATCCGAAGGCCGCAACGAGCGGCCGGAGCCGCGCAACCGTCCCGCGACGGCCGCGGCCAAAAGAAGCAAGACCAGCGCCGTCACCGCCCACGCCACCGCCTCCTGCGCCGG
>JAZGGY010000077.1:0-4469 GCA_036480675.1 bacterium
CGAAATCCGCGCCGACTACGGCGACCCGGCCGAAGTCCTGAAGGACCCTCGAGCCGAGGTCTCGCTGGTCGGCCGTACGCTGGCGGAGCTCAGGCCCGCGGGAGGCGTGGAAATAACCGTCCGGACGGGCCTGCCGCCCGGCTCGGGCCTTGGGGCCTCGGGTGCCGTCGGCGTCGCGGTCGCGTACGCGCTCCACGTCTTCGCCGGCCGCCGCCCCACCAAGGAAGAGGTGGCCGAGGCCGCGTCCGTCATAGAGATTGAAAAGTTAGGCCGGCCCATAGGCCGCCAGGACCAGTACGCCGCAGCCTTCGGCGGCCTGAACTACTTCCTCTTCGACGGCGACGGCGTAAGCCAAGAGCCCGTAAACTTCCCCGCGTCAAAACGGCGCGACTTCGAACGCCATTTTATGTTATTCTTTTCCGGGCGTCGCCGCGACTCCGCCGAGGTCCTCACCGGCCAGCGGGCCCGCGTCGCCGCGGGCGACCGGCAAACCGTCGAAGCCCTTCACCGTATGAAGGAACTGGCCGGCGAGATGCGCGCGGCCGTGACGGAAGCCGACTGGCCCCGCTTCGGCGAGCACATGCACCAGGCGTGGCTGGCCAAGAGAGAGGTCTCGGCCAGGGTGGCGGACGAGAAGACGGCGGCGACCTGCGCCCGGGCCCGCGAACTCGGCGCCTGGGCGGTCAAGGTTACCGGCGCCGGGGCCGGCGGATTTTACCTCGTGATGGCGCCGCCCCCCGCCCAGGACGCCGTCGCGACGTACCTCGAAGGAGAGGGTTTCGAACGGTACGACTTCGGGTTCGACTACGACGGCGTCCGCGCCTTAGACGACGAGGTTTAGGCCGATATGTCGCGAGTTGAAAAAGAAATAAACGAATACTTGGCGTCGGTGGCGGCCGTGGTTCGGCGGGTGGACGCCAAGGCGGTGCGCGACGTGGTGGACCTCTTCGACCGCGCGTACCGGGAGCGCGGCACCATATTCCTCTTCGGGAACGGCGGCGGCGCGGCCACCTCGGCGCACATGGCGTGCGACCTCTCCAAAGGGACCGCCGCGGTGGGGCGCCGGCGCATAAAGGCGTTGTCACTCTCGACGAACGTCGCCGTAATAACCGCCTGGGCCAACGACACCGACTACACCAACACCTTCGGCGAGCAGCTCTACAACCTGGCCGACGAGCGCGACGTCGCCGTGGCCTTCTCCGGCAGCGGTATGTCGCCCAACGTCATCAACGCCCTCAAGGTTATAAAGGAACTGGGCGGGACCGCGGTTCTCTTCTCGGGCGGCGACGGCGGCACGGCCAAGGAGCACGCCGACGTCGCGGTCCTGGTGCCGTCCCGCAACGAGCAAATCGTCGAGGACGTCCACATGGCGTTGGGCCACGTCATCTTCACGCTGCTGCGGGACCGCATGGGCGGCGACAAGGTGGACGGGAAGGCGGACGCGCTTTAGGGAAAGCCGGCGGTGGAAACCTTATTCGGAGCGGCAGGCCGGTACCCGGCCAGCGTAATCAAACTCGAGCTCTCGTCGTGGGAGGCGCCGGTCGAATTCGCGGAGTTGCTGCAAGCGCTCGCCGTCGTCCACAACCGCATCCTCGTCTTGCGAAAATGTAAGGGCGTCGTTAAAAAAGGCCAGCTACTCCA
Organism: bacterium; assembly: GCA_036480675.1. GTDB lineage: Bacteria > RBG-13-66-14 > B26-G2 > WVWN01 > WVWN01 > WVWN01. The sequence continues at coordinate 1,642 of JAZGGY010000077.1, forward strand.
CCCGGCGCTGTACCTGCCGGCCGACGAGTTATTGATAATAAAAAGTTTCCCCGCCGACGGCCGGCCGTTCGAGTTCTACGCCTACCCCACTATCGCGCGCACCGTCGCCTCTTTCCTGCGGGAGGTCTCGGCCGCGGCCCCCGCCGACATCCCCTTCAAAACGCTCATAACGCTATTCAAAGACGAGCTGGAGATCCTCAAAAGGCGCCGCTACCGCGAGGACCAGATCCGTAGTCTGCTGAAACTCGACGTCCTCAAGGAGGGCTTGACCGGCGCGCGCGTGTCGCTGGACGAATCGGCGGAGGAGGAGGCGTAGTGACCTCCCGCTTCGAACTCGTCGCCGACTTCGGCCCGGCCGGCGACCAGCCGCAGGCGGTGGAGCGGCTGACAGAGGGCATCCGCGCCGGCCAAAAACACCAGACCCTCCTGGGCGTGACCGGTTCCGGCAAGACTTTCACCATGGCGAACGTCATCGCCCGCGTCGGCCTCCCCGCCCTCGTCTTAAGCCACAACAAAACTCTCGCCGCCCAGCTCTACGGCGAGTTCCTCCAGTTCTTCCCCCGCAACGCCGTCGAGTACTTCATCTCCTATTACGACTATTACCAACCCGAAGCTTATCTACCGGCCCAGGACGTCTACATCGAGAAAGACGCCGACATAAACGAGGAGATAGACCGCCTGCGGCTGCGCGCCACCGCCTCGCTCCTGGCCCGCGACGACGTAGTAATCGTCGCCTCCGTCTCCTGCATCTACAACCTGGGCTCGCCGGCCGAGTTCCGCGAATTCCATCTCTTTATAGAACGGGGCCAGCGGCTCGAGGTAGACGAGTTGACCCGCGACCTGGCGGCCATCCGCTACGAACGCGACAACGTCGAATTCAGACCGGGGAACTTCCGCGTCCGCGGCGACGTGGTGGACGTCTTCCCGGCGTACGAGGACGAGGCGCTGCGCGTCGAGTTCGCCGGCGACGTGGTCGAGAACGTATGGCGCCTCGAGCCGATAGCGGCGCGCAAGCTGCAGCCTCTCGAGCGCGTCGCCATCTACCCCGCCAAACATTTCGTCACCGCCCGGGACAAGATGGACCGCGCGCTGGTGGCCATCGAACGCGAGTTGGAGGAACGTCTGGCGTGGTTTCGGAAGCGCGATAAAATCGTGGAGGCGCAGCGCCTGGAGACGCGGACGCGGCACGACGTCGAGCTCTTGCGCGAGATAGGCTACTGCCCGGGAATCGAGAACTACTCGCGGCAACTGGCGGCCCGGGCCGAGGGCGAGCGGCCCTACTGCCTGCTCGACTACTTCCCCGAAAAATGGCTCTGCATCGTAGACGAGTCGCACGCTACGCTGCCGCAGGTCCGGGGGATGTATAAAGGCGACCGCGCGCGCAAAGAAGTGTTGGTGGAGCACGGCTTCCGGTTGCCGTCGGCCCTCGACAACCGGCCCCTCCGCTTCGACGAGTTCGAGGAGCTCGTGCCGCAGCTCGTGTACACGTCGGCCACGCCCGGGCCGTACGAGCTCGAACATTCCACCCAGGTGGTGGAGCAGCTCATCAGGCCCACCGGCCTGGTCGACCCCCCGGTGGTGGTAAAGCCGGCGGAAGGCCAGGTGGACGCCCTCGTCGGCGAGCTGCGCGACGTCGTATCCCGGAAAGAGCGCGCGCTGGTCACGACGCTCACCAAGCGGATGGCCGAGGACCTCGCGGAGTACCTGGCCGGTCTGGACTTCAACGTGAAGTACTTGCACTCCGAGCTGGACGCCATCGAGCGCGTGGAGGTATTGCGCGATTTACGTTTGGGCAACATAGACGTCGTCGTCGGCATCAACCTGCTCCGCGAAGGGTTGGACCTGCCCGAGGTCTCGCTGGTGGCCATCCTGGACGCGGACAGGGAGGGCTTCCTACGAGACGAGCGGTCCATTATCCAGACCGCGGGCCGCGCCGCGCGCCACGCCGGCGGCAAGGTCGTCCTCTACGCCGACCGCGTTACGAAGTCCATTGAGAACGCGGTGCGGGAGTCGGGCCGGCGCCGGCAGGCCCAACTCGAGTACAACCGCGAGCACGGCATCGAACCCCGGAGCATCGTGAAGTCGGTGGAGGCCGTGCTGGCGACGACGTTGGTGGCGGACGCCGGCCGGCTCGAAGACGCGCCCGCTCCCGAAGAGCCCGCCGACGTCCAGGCGTTCCTTGCGCTCCTGGAGTACGAGATGCGGCGCGCCGCGGAGGAGTTGGCGTTCGAGAAGGCTGCGGCCCTTCGCGACCGCATCCGCGAGCTGCGCGGAGGCCCGGGCGAGCCGAGCGCCCCGACTAAAACCCGCGCCAAGAAGAAGCGTCGTTCCCGAAGGAATTGAATGAACGCCGGTAACCGGAAAGACATCTCTATGCTCCTCGCCTTCGCGGTCTTCTTCGAAGTGCTCGCCGTCGTGCTGGCCTTCTGCCCCACCGGCTCGTTGGCGGCGATGTACGGCGCGCCGGCAAGCCTGATAAAGGCGGCGCTCTTGTTCGGGATGGCGCTGGCCGGTACCGCGCTCCTGCGGCTCGTTTTGCCCGGACCCGGGCCGCGCACGCCTTTCTACCGCCCGGGCGGCTCGTCGTTCGGCCGAACGCTATATTACGGCTTCGCCGCAGCCGTCGTACTGACTCTGTATCGCGCCGCGCTGCTGGTAGCGCTGCACTTCAAGGGTACGGACTTTTTCACAACGCTGCCGACCTCGTTGCTCGCGCAGGGCCCCTTCGCCATTATGGCGCGCGTCTTGTTGGGCGTCGCCGCGGCCTACTTGTTCTACGGGTACGTCCAGGGGTTCGAGGGCGGCGCGCTGGGCCGGCGCGCGGGCCT
>JAZGGY010000078.1:0-4032 GCA_036480675.1 bacterium
GCTCACCAAGGGCAAGAAGATAAAGTTCGTCGCGGCCCAGAGCGAGTCGGCCCCCAACCTCCAGGGCGAGTATCGCTTCAACTTCGCCGACTACGCCGAGATAACGCCCATGCTCAAGATGTACACGCTGGGCCACAAGGCCGAGATGGTCCCCATCAAGGGCGACGGCCTGCGCTACCACGGGTGCTCGCCCATCCTCAGCCTCTTGCGCCATCATAAGATGCTCGACGCCGTGGCCTATCCCGCCGACGAGAAGTACGTCTTCGAGCGCGCGCGCGAGTTCACGCGGGCGGAGGGGTTTTTACCGGCGCCGGAGTCGGCCTACGGCATCGCGTGCGCCATCGACGAGGCGCTCAAGTGCAAGGAGTCGGGCGAGGAGAAGTGCATCGCCGTCAACGTCTCGGGGCACGGCTTCCTGGACATCCCCGGCTTCGCCGAGGTCCTAAAGATAAAGTAAACCGCGACACAACGAACGACAAAAGCCGCCTCGCGAGGGGCGGCTTTTTTATACGGCCTATTTCCAAGTATCAGCAGACCAGCGCGCAGAGGGCGAGGGAGTGGAACTTGGCCTCCGCCGTATCCGAGCGGCTGGGGATGAGGACCGGCCTGGCCGTCCCCATCATGGCGTGCGCCAGCCGGTAGTGCGCGAAGTACGTAGTCGCCTTTGCCAGCAGGTTTCCCGAGACTATTTCCGGGACGACGAGCACGTCGGCCCGCCCCGCCACCTCGGACTTGTAGCCCTTCTTCCGGACGGCCTCCATCGAGATGCTCAGGTCGAGGCTGAGCGGCCCATCCACGACGCAGCCGGCGATTTCGCCCCGCTTGTTCATCTCCGTCAGCGCGACGGCGTCCTCGCTCGGTTGATGGCCCGCCACCGCCTTCTCGGCCATGGAGAGCAGCGCGACGCGGGGCCGCTCGAAGCCCAGCGCGTGGTAGAGCGCGACCGCGTTCTCGACGATTTGCTTTTTCTGCTCCAGCGTCGGCGCGATGATGATGCCGCCGTCGGTGATGCACACCAGCCGCGTTCCGACGTCCGGGTCCGGGTACTCGAAAACGAACTCGTCCGATATCAACCGGTCGGTGCGCAGGCCGCGCTCGCCGTCCAGCACCGCCTTCATGAACGTCGCCGTCGAGAGCTTCCCTTTTAGCGCCGTGTCGGCCTTGCCCTCGCGCACGAGCTCGACCGCTTTAGCCGCGGCCTCCTCCTCGCCGTGGGCGGCGACGACCTCGGCTCGAGCGAGTGGCTTCGGCATCTCGCCCAGCGCCTTCTCGATGAGCGCCGGCTCGCCCACCAGGATGGAGCGGCCTAAACCCTTCTCCTCGGCGAGCGCGCAAGCCTCCAGCGCCGCCGGGTCGTGGCCCGCGGCGACGGCTACCGTTATCTCGCCTTTCGCCAGCGCGGCGGCGACGACCTCCTCAAAGGTCCTCAGCGGCTGGGGCATGCTTCGGCTCCTTTCCGGAAAGCGGCCAGGACGGCCTGCTGGACCTTCGCCTTCTTGAAGCGCTCTTTTACCGCCGCTTCCCAGTCCGCCTTCTCCAGGAACGGCAGCCGCGTCGCGAGCGCGCCGAGCATTATCACGTTCACCATGCGGACGTCGCCCAGCTCGCGCGCCATCTCGGTCCCGTCGACCCAAATTATATGGGGGGCCTTTTCGTCGAGGATTCGGTCGACGTCGTCGACGTAGTTGGGCTGCTTGAGGGCCAGGGTGAGGGGCGATATCTCCAGGCGGTTGACGAAGGCGACGCCGTCGGGGCGCAGGTAGTCGAGGTAGCGGAGCGCCTCCAGCTTCTCGAACGAGACCAGGAAGTGCGCGCCGCCCTTGGGTATCATGGGCGACGGGACCGCTTCGCCGATGCGCACGTGGGTGTCGACGTTGCCGCCGCGCTGCGACATGCCGTGGACCTCGCTCATCTTGACGTCGAGGCCGCGGTGCAGCGCCGCCATCGCGAGGAGCCTGCTCGCGGTCAGGATGCCCTGGCCGCCGACGCCGCTCAAAAGAACGTTGGTTATGCCGTCTTTTTCCATTTATACCTCGCAGCGTGCCTCGTCGACGTCGCTTGTCGCCTAAGCGCCGACTTTCTCCGGTATGGTCAAAGCTCCCTCCGAGCAGACCTGGACGCACACGCCGCAGCCGTTGCACAGGTCCGCCAGAATTTCGGGGTAGCCGTTCTTCTCGCGGATGGCCATGCACCCCACGCGGATGCACAGGCCGCACTTGTTGCACAGCTCGAGGTCGAGCTCCACCGGCTCGGCGAACGTCACGCGTTCCTCCAGGACGCACGGCGCCCGCACGATTATAACCGAGACCTCGGGCGCGGCGAGCTCCTCGGCGAACACTTCCTCCAGGTTTTCCATGTCGTACGGCTCGACGACGACGACGCGCTTGACGCCCACGCCGCGACAGACGTCGGCCGGGTCGAGGCGGGGGGCCGGGGCGCCGCGAATGTCGACGCCGGAGCCCGGGTTGGGCTGGGCGCCGGTCATGGCCGTGGTGGCGTTATCCAGGATCAGGACCGTGGCCTTGCTGCCGTTGACCACCATGTCGACGAGGCCGGTGATGCCGGAGTGGAAGAAGGTGGAGTCGCCGATGACGCCGACGACCCGGCCCTCCAGGTCCGGGCCGCCGAAGCGCTCGAGCCCCTCCGCCATGCCGACGGAGCCGCCCATGCACAGGCAGGACTCCATCGCGCCCAGCGGCTTCAGCGCCCCCAGCGTGTAGCAGCCGATGTCGCCCATTACGTGGATGCGCATGTCGCGGAGGACCTTGAACACCGGCCGGTGGCCGCACCCGGGGCACAGCGTCGGCGGCCGCCGCGGGATCTCGACGTCCGCCAGCGATACCGTGATCTTGTCGCGCGGCTCGCCCAGCAGGGCCTCCTCGAGCAGCGGCAGGTTGAGCTCGCCGAAGTAGGGCCGCAAGGATTGTCCCGTCGCGTCTACCCCGGCGGCGCGGACCTGCTCCTCCAGGTACGGGTCGAGCTCCTCGACGACGATTACCTTCTTCACCGTTTCGGCGAAGCGCTTTATACGCTCGAGGGGGAGGGGATTGGTCAGGCCGAGCTTGAGGATGCTCGCTTCGGGCATCGTCTCGCGAACGTAGCTGAAAGATACGCCGGAGGTGATGATGCCGACGTCCGGGTTTCCCTCGAAGACGGGGTTCCAGCGGTCGCTCTCGTCGCCGAAGGCGGCGGCGGCGACGAGGCGCTTCTCCACCTCGTGCCGGCGAAGCCGACCGTGCCCGGGGAGCAGCACGTACTTGGGGATGTCCTTCTTGTAGCCGCGCGCCGGCGCCTCGAGCGGGTCCTCCAGGTTCACGACGGCCGTCTGGTGGCACACCCGGGTCGTCATGCGAAACAAGACCGGCGTGTCGAATTGCTCGGAGAGCGCGAACGCCTCCCGCGTCATCCACCGCGCCTCCTCGGCGTCGCTCGGCTCCACCATGACGACCTTGGCGGCCTTGGCCAGCCACCGGTTGTCCTGTTCGTTCTGGCTGGAGTGCATCGCCGGGTCGTCGGCCGAGACGACGACCAGGCCGCCGTTGACGCCCATATAGGAGGCGGAGAAGAACGGGTCCGCGGCGACGTTGAGGCCGACGTGCTTCATCGTTACGAGGGCGCGGACGCCGGCCAGGGAGGCGCCCATCGCGACCTCCAGGCCCACCTTTTCGTTGGGCGCCCACTGGACGACGACGTTCTCGTAGGGCGCGAGGTATTCCAGAATTTCGGTGCTGGGCGTGCCGGGGTAGCCGGAGCCGAAGGCCACGCCGCCCTCGAACGCGCCGCGCGCCACCGCTTCGTTGCCTAGCATCATTTGCTTCATGGCGAATCTCCGTTTAAAGAACCGAAAGAGCTCGTTTTATGGGACCGCCTCGGGCGGGTACGTCAGCGCTTCTTCCTCGCCGCGCAGGACCCGCAGCGCGCCCAGCGCCAGCGCCTCCATCTCGAACGCGCCCGGGAAGCGGAACACCGGCCCCAGGAAAGCGACCCGTTCCGTGACCCAGTCGCAGAACGTGTCGGAGTGGGCCAGGCCGC
>JAZGGY010000079.1:0-13339 GCA_036480675.1 bacterium
GTCGTGAATACGTCGAAATGCAAGTCGTCGTCATCGACCAAGGGGAAGCGTACATCCAGGCCAACGCTTCGGCCTCTCCAATTGCGCTGCAACGTCACGACGTGACGGGGCCAGTTTTCCTCGACCAACGCGAGGTCGTCGAGCAGGCGGTCGGCGTACGCCGTTATCTTGAAGTACCACTGCTCGAGGTGGCGCCGTTCCACCGGCGTATCGCACCGGTAGCATACCCCATCCACGACCTGCTCGTTGGCCAGGACCGTTTTGCACCCCGGGCAGAAGTTCGCGGGCCCGGAAGCGCGGTAGGCCAGGCCGCGTTCGTAAAACTTGAGAAAGAGCCATTGCGTCCATCTATAGTAGTCGGGACGGTACGCGGCAACCTCGCGGCGCCAGTCGTAACCGACGCCGGCGCTCTTCAAAGTCTCGCGGGAAGTCGCAATGTTCTCTTCGGTCCATTTATTGGGCGAAACGCCGCGTTGGATGGCGGCGTTCTCCGCGGGTAGGCCGAAGCTGTCCCACCCGATGGGGTGGAGGACTTCCGAGCCCCTCATCATTTTATAGCGACTTAGGACATCGCCGATGAAATAGTTCTTCATATGGCCCACGTGAAGGTCGCCCGACGGGTAGGGGAACATCTCGAGCAAGTAAAACTTGGGCTTAGCCGAATCCTCGTCGGCCTCGAAAAGGCCGGCCTCTTCCCAGAATTCCTGCCACTTTTTTTCGACTGTCGGGGTGTCGTATTCGTCGGCCTTCGCCATGTCCGTTGCACCTCGGTTTAGGCAATTATCAAACAGGCGGGCTTAGCGCCCGCCTGTGGTTTTAGGTATATTGCCGCCGGCGGACGCTCACGCCTCCCGTAGCAGTAGAGCGAGTTGCCGGTTATTCTTTAGATACATCGTCGTTCTTATAGCATAAGTTTATCGCCGCGTCAACGTTAAATCAGCGTCGCGAAAACCTCGTCCGCGAGGAACAAGCCCGGCCGGGTGAGCCCTACGTTATCGCCGTCGACCGTTACCAACCCCGCGGCGGCGAATTCGGCGAGTTCTTTTTCGTAATACGTCTTGGGGTTAACGCCGAACCTCTCTTCGAAGGCCGCGGCGTCGATGCCCTCCGTCAGGCGAAGGCCCAGAACCGCGGCGGTCCTCATTTCCCGGTAGGCGTCGGACGGTTCGGGGTTCACCAGAGGCCACCGGCCCGTAGCCGCGGCGGCGCAGTATTCGTCCAGGTTGGGTGGGTTGCGGTATCGGCCGCCGCGCAAATGGCTGGCCGCGGACGGCCCGAAACCGAGATATTCCTCGTCGCGCCAATATTTCACGTTATGCCGGCACTCGCGGCCCGGCCGCGCGAAGTTCGACGTCTCGTATTGGGCGAACCCCGCCGCGGCTAGTTTGTCTATCGCCGCGTAGTACATCGCGGCTTGCTCGTCGTCGTCCGGGAATTCGTAGGCGGCGCGCTCGCGGCAAAGTTTCACGTTTGGCTCGAGCGTAAGGCCGTAGAGCGAAACGTGGTCCGGTTTCAGGGCCAGGCCGCGCTCGAGGTCGCGCATCCAACCGTCTAAGCTTTGCCCCGGTAGAGCGTACATTAAATCGATCGAGACGTTGTCGAAACCTTCGGCCCGGGCGCGCCAATAAGCGTCCTCGGCCTGTGTCGCGTCGTGCCGGCGGCCCAGGATTTTCAACGTCGCGTCGTCGAAGGTTTGTATTCCCAGCGATAAGCGGTTGACGCCGCCCTCTGACAAAACGTTCAGGACGTCGGCGGTTAACGATTCGGGGTTGGCCTCGCAAGTTACCTCGGCCTCGGGCTCAACCGCGAATCGGCCCGTTACCTCCTTTAAGACGTCGCGTAAACGCTCCGGGCCGAGCGCGGTGGGCGTCCCGCCGCCGAGGTAGAGCGTACCGGCGCGCACCTTATCGACCATAAGCGCCGCGGCGTCTAGCTCTTGGCCGAGCGCCTTAAAATAACTCGACGCCGCACCCTCGTCGAACGGCGCCGTCGCGAAGTCGCAGTAGCTGCAGCGGCTCGCGCAGAAAGGGACGTGTACGTAGACGCCCAGCATATTATTCGAAAAAAAAGGGGCGACGTTGTCGCCCGTTTGGTTAAGTTTAACCCTGGCTCGTTCTATCCCACCACGCCTTAAGGCGCCAGCGGTCTTGGCTCTGTTCGTTCTTGTATTTCTCGAACTCGAAATTGCAATATCCGTTTTCAGCGAGGAAGCCGTTTAATTCGTCGACCATAACTAAAAGACTGATGCTTATGTTTTGGGCTTCAAACGTGTTCTCTTCGGGGGCCGGTTCGCCGACGCGGCCCGTCGGTATGGAAAGGTTTATGCTATAAGCTTTTTGGAACATTTTATTTGTAGCATTCCAGTCTTCCGTGTAGCTCCAAGATTCGGGGATTATATACGTGCTACCGGGTGGGCTACCACCTACGTCCCTAGGGTCAAAATAAAAAACGAAGGTGGGGCTAAGCGCTTTTTTGTAGAGGTTGATGTCCTTGTGGTTATACGCGTAAGCGATATTTTCAAGCACGTAAGCGGGTGTGGTCATCTTGGGCGCCGGTTTTTCTTCTTGTGGTTCGGGAGGGCTGAACAAGCATCCCGTCAATATTAACGCCACTACCGCTGCCGCCGCGGTTACAAGGCCGGCGCGTAACACGTTATGCTTTTTGCATTTATATTTCATCGGTACCTCTCGATTTCCAATGTAGTTATTGTTGACAGCGTTCATTATATTCTAAAAACAGGCCGGCGTCAAGATGTTTGCCGCCGTATAAGTATCGCGGGGCGGGAAAAAGTTACGCGTTTTTACAGGGGGAATGCCTATTATGTAAGGATTTATTCCGGCGTACGCCGATTTACCTTTACGGTAGGATAAAGGGGAAATTCGCTAGAAGGTAAAACTTAAGCCGGCGTCGAAATCGAAGAAGGTTTCGTTCGGCACCTCTTTGTAGCGGCGTTTGCTGTTCTTAATATAGTACGAATGAGAAGCCCTCGAATTCGACGTTAGAGTAAGGTTTTTCGATACCACGTACGTGACGCCGACGCCGCCGGCGTAGCCGTAGATTATTTGCCAATCTTCCGGGTCTGGTTCGAAGACGCCTTCGATTGTTTCCCTCGAGTAAGAAAAGGTGAGGTTTAATTTAAGTTTGTCGGAGGTATTTATCTCCGCGCCCGGGTTGACGCCTATATTCAATCGGCGCTTATTGCTTTGCGGGCTTCCGGGGAAGTAATCGCGGCCGTACGTAATATCTACCCCTACGCTCGGTTTAAATAGTTCGCCGAAATCACGCCGTACGTTCGCGTACAAGTGGCGGTTGATCTGCGCGTAATCTGTTTTCGTAGTCAACGGGTCGATGTACGTCGTACTGCTTTTACTGATATCAGTTTTAATCTCGACGGTAGTATCGCGCGTTACGTCGTATATGAAAGACGTACCGAGCAATATTCTTAAGTCGTCGTGATCCTCGTCTTCGGCCGTATCGGGGTCGTCGTGGCGGTACAGGACGACGTTCATGGCGGTATTTACGTCTACCCTCAGGCTCTTGGTCCAGTCGAAGCCGACGTTGCCGTCCAGGTTATTGAACTTCGTCGTCTTATCCTGCTCCGGGAAGACGAGTTTGTGGAGCCGGCTCTCGGTAAGGTAATGGGCCAGGTGGAAAGTAACGTCTTCGCCTAGCGCGAGGTCGTAATCAGATGTTATTCTGTAACTACTCGGCATTTCACACGAGCTGGCCGGGCCGGGGTCGTCCCGGGAGGGGAGTTTGCCGTCGGCGTCCCGTAAAATGTTTTCGGTTTCCTCGTAATTGATGGCGACGTTGAATTCCGAATGCTCGCCCGGCGTAACGCGAACGTTGGTAGTGTTTGTAAACCTGGCTCTTTTTACGTCGTACCGTATTTCGTTGAATATTTTCCTGTACCGCTCCTTGTTCTCATAGAAATCCCGGCCGCGGCCGAACGAAACGGAATTGGAAAGCGAAAGTAACGAGCTCAAGTCGTACGTAACGTCACCGGAGGCGTTGCCGTCAAGCATATCGCTGTCCAGCGCCGGCTCCAACCTGTCGCGGCCTACGCTGTCGATGACGCCAAAAGACAGGTTGAGGTTAAGTTTTTCGCTCAGGTCTTTGTTCATGCCGATTTGGCCGGATACAGTATTGCCGATTTTATGAGACAGCGCGGGTTTTATCGGTCGTGGGGGGTACGTCCGCGTCTTCGCTATTTCTATCTTGGAGTAGCTTATATCGCCGGAATAATCGACGCTGAAAGTGGTGGCCGCGGTCAAATTGTAGTCGATGCCACCGCCGAAATTGTGGCTACGGCTCGTCGTCGGCGGCGTTACATCCTCGCCGCGCGCTATTAATATTTCTTGCGACGAGTCCTGGACCCCCAGTCTTAAATCGGCCTTCAAATCGGTTGAGAATTCGTAATCCAGCGAAGAGTCCACGCCGTTGGAAGAACTCTCGGTTTTGAATTCGTCGTACTCTTCGGCGGGCGGACGGTGTACCAAATTATACGAGTTGCCGTACGAGACGCTCAAGCGCCACGGCGACGGCGGGTCGTAGTCGATGCTAAGGCTGGTGTTCCTTCCACGCGAGGACCTGTTGTCCTCGGGGTTATAGCCGTTATCGAGCGACGTCGACGTTGCGAAGTCCAGGTTGCGGGTCAGCTGCACGGTGTACGACGCGCTCCCGTTCACGTTTTTAGAATCGCTTTGCGAGTAGTAGTTGAGGTCAAACGTTTTGGCCGATTCGACCTCCTCGCCCCCCTCGTCGGCTTGCGCGGACGGGAGGAGGGTGAAAATAGCGAAGACCAAAGAGTATTTAATCGCTGATTTCATTTAAGAACGACGTGCCGGCCGCCAGCGGGCCGACGGCGAAGTTTTCCGCGACGGTCTGGCCTACGTCTGCGAGCGTAGCCCTCGTGCCTAGCGGGACGCCGCGACCGATGCGTCGGTGCCACGCGAGGAGGGGCGTATATTCGCGGCTGTGGTCCGTGCCGGGGGTCGTCGGGTCGTTGCCGTGGTCCGAAAGGATTAGTAATAAATCGCGCGCCCCCGTCTCACTCTCGACGGACGGCAAAGCGGCGTCGAAATCCTCCAGCGCCCGGGCGTAGCCCTCCACGTCGTTGCGGTGGCCGTACACCGTATCCGTATCGTTCAGGTCGACGAACAGCAGCCCTTCGAACTCGTTGCGCAGTTCGGCTTTAACCGTATTGACGCCGTCGGCGTTGTCCTTCGTGCGGCTGCAGCCGGTGAAGCCGCGGCCGGCGAAAATGTCGTCAACTTTACCGACGCCCCTTACTTCGAATCCGCTTTTGCGGAGTTCGTCTAGTAACGTGGGGGCCGGCGGGGGCAACGAATAGTCGCGACGAGCATCGTTAAGCCGGTAAAACGAGCCGACGTCGCCCGCGAAAGGGCGTACGATTACTCTACCGACGGCGTACGGCCCCGTCATAGCGCCGCGAGCTTTCCGGCCGACGTCGTAGAGTTCATCGAGCGGTACGACGTCGACGTGGGCGGCTATCTGGCAAACGCTGTCGGCTGACGTGTAGAGTATCAAAGCGTGGGTCCGAAGGTGTTCTTCGCCCAATTCGGCGATTATTCGCGTACCGGACGCGGCCCGGTTGCCTATGAACTTGCGGCCTGTAGCCGCTCTCAACTTTTCTACCGCGTCCCGCGGGAACCCCTCCGGGAAGAGGGGAAAGCTCTTTTTTAAAACGATACCGGCGATCTCCCAAAAGCCGCTGGTGGAATCTTTGCCTACCGCGGTCATCGTCAACTTGCCGTATGCACCGGTAACGGCGGTTTCTTCAAAACCGGGAAGGCGCGTCAAACGGTTAAGGCCCTGTGCTGCGAGGTGGGGAAGGTACAAGCGTCCTCGCGCGTTGACTACGTTGCCCAAGCTGTCGGACCCCTCGTCGCCGAAGTTGTCCGCGTCCGGTAACTCGCCGATACCGACGCCGTCGAGTATAATAACGATAACGCGGTCGAATCGTCTATTCGTTCGAGTCACGGCGAAGCGCGGCAAGCGCGGCGCCCAATGGTGGTTTGGCCACGCCCCCGTCAGTAATGAGCGCGTCTATCAAGTGCGCGGGCGTTACGTCGAACGCGGGATTATAAACGTCCACGCCCACGGGAGCGGAACGGGCGCCGGCGAAAGACGTTACTTCCTCCGGGTTTCGCTCTTCTATCGGAATGTCCGCCCCTGAAGCCATATCGAAGTCCACCGTCGAGAGGGGCGCCGCCACGTAGAAAGGAACCAGGAAATGCCGCGCCAATATCGCTAGATTGAGCGTTCCTATTTTATTTGCGGCGTCGCCGTTAACCGCGACGCGGTCGGCGCCGACGACGACGCAGTCGACCTTCCCCTGGGACATTACTGAGGCCGCCATGTCGTCGCAGATTAGGGTCGCCGGGATGCCGGCTTGCGTCAGCTCCCAGGCCGTCAAGCGCGCCCCCTGCAACAGGGGCCTCGTCTCGTCGACGTAGACCGATACGTTTTTTCCCTCTTCGACCGCGGCGTACACCACGCCCAGAGCGGTGCCATAGTCGACCGTCGCCAACGCGCCGGCGTTGCAGTGGGTTAGAACCGTAGCGCCGTCTTCCAGAAGGGCGGCCCCGAACTTGCCCAAGCGGCGGTTGGCCTCCCGGTCCTCTTCCTCGATAGCTTTCGCCTCGCGCTCGAGCCGTTCGTAAAGTTCTTGGGCCGAAGCCTCTTGCCCTTGGGCCGCGGCTTCCATCCGGCGGACGGCCCACGCCAAGTTGACCGCCGTCGGCCGCGCCGCGGCCAATAACTCGGCCGCCCGGGCGACGCGCTCCCGAAATTCTTCGAGCGACGTTTTTTTTGCCGAATGCGCGGCGAGCAATACGCCGTACGCCCCCGCGACGCCGATGGCCGGCGCGCCCCGTACGACGAGGCGGTGGATGGCGTCTCGGACTTCTTCGGCCGAGTCGCAACGCTTTATGACCAGCTCCGAAGGTAAGAGCGTCTGGTCAACGAGCTCAAGCGCGTCCCCGGTCCACTTCAACGTCGGCAGCCGCACGTTTCAGATTCCTCCACTTTAAATAGCGATTGTATTTAAAACCGCGGTTTAAGTCAAGCGCTAACGCGTTCTTCCTATTGCGCTTGGTAAAAGGTTTATGGTAGATTTCGACGGCGCAGGGCGTTTACGGTAAGGCCTTGCCGACGTTTGTATATTAACCGGCCTGGGGTATACGTCGACGACCCGGGCTCGGTCGATCGCATAGAAATGACGAAAGAAAAGAAGTTGGACGCAGGTGCCGGGCGGCAAGCGATATTGAAGCCCGAGCTCGAGGAAAGGCCGCCGTTGGGCCCGGTGGTGGCCGTCGTGCGTTTCGAGGCGCCCTGGTGGCGCGGCGCGGTACGGCGTAGGATCGGAAAGTTCATGGACGGCTTAGTCGCCGCTTTTCGGATCCGCGCCCGGGACGAGCCGGACCTGACGGTTACCGAAGAGGGTAACCGCGTCGTCGTCCGGCGCCGCCTCGAGGCGGGGCGTACCGAGGTACGCCTTGAGCGCGACGGCCGTGCCCGCGGTACGTTGTACTGCGACCGCCGCGAACTGGAAAACTTATACGCCTTGGGGGTAGTAGCCGGCGCAAAGGTATACCGCCCCGAGAGGGTTGAGAATAAGGCGCCGGGAACGCCTAGGGAAGATGCCGACAATAGCGGATAACGTGAGGACGGTCTTGGACCGCATTGCAACCGCCGCCGCGCGGGCCGGTCGGAACCCGGAAGGCGTAGCGCTCGTAGCCGCCGCGAAAACGCGGAGCGCGGCGCAGGTCCGTGCCGTCGTTGAGGCAGGCGTGAAAGTCGTGGGCGAGAACCGCGTCCAGGAAGCCGCGGTCAAAATCCGCGAGCTAACCGGCGTCGATTGCGCGTGGCACATGGTAGGCCACCTACAACGTAATAAAGCCGCGAGGGCGGTGCGACTTTTCGACATGGTCCAGTCGCTGGACAGCCCGCGGCTGGCGGATGAGCTTCAACAGAGGGCCGCGGCGGCCGATAAAGTTATGGCCGTATTGCTGGAGGTTAATACGAGCGGGGAGGAGACCAAGTACGGCGTGGTGCCCGAAGCAGCGGCGGATTTCGCGGCGTACGTCGGCACTTGCGCCAACCTCCGCGTCGAGGGTTTAATGACCATCGGCCCGCTCGGCGCGGGCCCGGCGGCCACCGCGGCCGCGTTCCAAACGCTACGCGACCTCTTTAAAAAAATCGCGCCGTCTTTCGGCGGCGATTTCCGGTGGCTCTCTATGGGGATGACGGACGACTTCGAGCTAGCCGTCGAGGAAGGTTCGAATATGGTAAGGGTGGGTAGGGCGTTGTTCGGCCCGCGCTAAACTATTTCGTAGTTCTCGGCGTGCGGGTTCGCGAGTAGGCCGCGCGAGCGTTCACGGGCGACGAGGATCTCTTCGACGTATTTCGGGTCCGCGCCGGGCGCGAGCTTGATAGTCCATGCGGCGCCGCGGCCGGCGGCCACGACGGCGTCGTACCCCAGCTCGAGCGCTAAATGGCGACACAGCGCCTCGTCGAAAAGCCCCTCGCGCGGGTACACAAGCGCGACGTAACTGTCATCCTTCGATAATGGCCTTTCGATGGTTTGCGCTACGAAGGTCTCTTTGTTGGGATTGGCAAACACGGTGGTGGTGGCCGCGATTTCGCTCAAGTACGCAAGCGCCGCGGCTTCTTCTCCCGCTACGGCCACGCGGTAGTAGTCTTGGCGTTTTAAATCGGCCAGGATGTCGCCGTACCCCAGCCGGTCCGTCAAAGTCTGGCGAGCCGTAAGCGCTATGCGGTCTACGACCCTGAGAGTTACAAAAAGCTCCAACTCGACGTGTTTAGCCGTCTTCAACGCCACGCGCAAAGATAACACTATTCCTCTCGGGACGCAACGTCAATGTCTTCGCGTTTGACGGGTTAGTAAGGCTATGCTATATTCGCGGTGTCGCAGGAACGGGTTTTATCCAGCGGTAGATTAAATGGATATTGAGAAAAACGGCGAGTTAAACGAAACGAGCCCGGCGGAAATTTTCGCGGCCGTCCATCGCGCACGCGCGTACGGCGTCATTCATTTCAAAAGCGCCGGTGGGGAGACCGTATTCGTCACGTTTAAGCGCGGCCTGGCCCAACACGCTTCCGGCAAACTAGGTGAAGGGGAGGCAGCGATAAAGGTGGTGCTCAATTGGCGGGAAGGGGAGTACCGCTTTATCGAGGACGTAATGCCGGATGAAGAAAAATTCCCGGTCAACGTACCGCCGGAGACCGCCGGAGCGCTGGGCGTCGGTAAGGGCGAGGGACTCGAGTGGGCGGCGTTGGTGAAGGTGCCGCCGCTACCTATCTTGGCGGCGGGCGAACCGGCGGGCCGGGTCTCGCCCAAGGATGCGAGGGACCTTTTCGGCGGACTAGAAAAGAGGAAATTCACCGGTTGTTGCGCTGTCGGCCCACCGACGGAGCGGTTGGGCTTGTTTTTATTTATCGAGGGGGCCGCGGTCAGCGGCCTTATGTGGGATTGCGACAGTTTCCGGCGCGGCGACGAAGCGGCGACGGCTTTGGAAAAGGTCTTCGAACGAATAAAAGGGGACCTCGAGCTATTTAGCGCGGGCGAAGAGGTCGCGTCGGCGATGGCGGTGGCCTTTACCGGCCACTTAGCCATCGCGCGGATGCCTTCGGCCGCTATTAATATAGAGGAATATCTGTCATGGGCCCGAAAGGCCGGGATCAACGGGTTGGTTTCGATTATCGCCGGCGAAAAAGCCGCGAATATTCTTATAAAAAACGGCGACGTTCTCGGGGCCGTCGTCGCCCCCGACGCGACGGTCAACGCCGAGGCCGACGAAGCGTTGGCGTTGTTTTATGCGCGGGAGGCAACCGTCGAGGCTTACGCTACAAAGGCGGGGATTATTTGAAATTCGAACACGGCTCGTACCGGGACGTTTCGTCGACTAAGCGAACGCCATAACGACGACGCCCGCGGTTATGGCGACCGCGCCACCCATGCGGCGCCACCGCCCTCCTTCCCCCAAGAATCGCGCACCGAAGAGTACGCTGAATATCATGCCGACGTTGCGCGCGGCGCCGACGTACGATACGAACGTCATGTTGAGCGCGACGAGCGCACACAGGAATCCGCCCATAGCGATGACGCCGACGGCCGCGGCGAGGAAGAAGTGGCGGTATATGTACCGGGCCGCGGCGAAGAGAGGACGGGTAACCACACAATATACGCCCAGCGTAGCGGCGGCGACGAGCCACGCCATGTAGATAGCGGCGTACGGCGAGACGAAACCGATAGCCCATTTATAACAAATATGATGGGCCGCGATGGCGGCGCCGGTCAACAGGGAAAGTAGAACCACGGCGGCGGTCGCGCGCGCGCCGCGGCCGGGCCAGGCGACGGTACTTATTCCCGCTACGATTAAGGCGATGCCGACGTAACCCAGAAACGTAACGTCTTCCGCAAGCAGAAGTAAGCCGCCGGCGAGGATGAATAGCGGTGCCGAGCCCCGGCTCACCGGGTAAACGAGGGAGAGGTCGCCGCGGCGGTAAGTATACGTCAGCAGGATAAAATAGATTCCTTCGATCAAACCCGCAAGTGTCATTGCGACGAACGGCTCGAGGGATTGTACGTCGATATGAGGCGCAACGAATATTACGAACGGGGGCGTATATATCGCGAGCGCCGACACGATGGCGCCGAGGAAGAATACCGACGGGTCCGCGGCCTTTTTTACCAGTAGGTTCCATACGGCCAAAATGAATCCGGATGCGATTACCAATAATATAGCTGCGACGGGCATAACGGTCCAAAGAATACCACCGCGGCCGCCTCGGGTCAACGCGAAACCCAAATGTACGTATGCACCCGGCCGTACATCTCCAGTGTGCCTCCGGCCGCGGGACGCACGTTCGCCTTTAATAATCGCGATGGCTTGTGTCGCGGCCGCGGTTTTGTGCGCGTCGTGCGGCGACGACGGCGTCGGCCGCGGCGCGCCCGAAAAACTCAAGGAGATCGCGCCCGAAGAATACGAAAAGCTCGTGGACGCGGGCGACGTCCCTTCTCGGGATTACGACGAGACGGGCGGCGTTTCGGATGACGGCCTCGGGAAAGCGGGAGAACCGCGCAAAGAATACCGGCGCGCCGGTACCCTTCGCGGAAAGGGAGACGCGGATTCGTTCGAAGTAAACGCTGGGTACGACCAGGTCGACGTCGTATTCACGTGGCCCGAGGAGCAGGTAGATTTTTGGGTTAAAGTCTACGGCCAGGAAGGCGACGAGCTAGGCGACTTCGACTTGGATAAGGGCGAGATTATCCAGCTTTTAAACGGCGGGGAGTTTACGGTGGAGATATACTCGAAAGAAGGCGGCGGCTCTTGGTCCGCGACGTATCAGAACTAACGCCGGCGTAGCGGATAACGCGCGAAACGTAGCGCGCCGCTTGAAAAAGGTCACTCGGAGAAAAAAATCTTGACACCCACCGTCATTATTGCTATTTTCTCATCGGAGATAAGGCGCTATCATTTGTAATTGATTAACTAGGAGGTTCGCTTCTTGAAAGTAAAGCTATTTATAACGTTGGCGACGGCGGCGGTGCTGTGCGTCGCGATTATCGCATGCAGCTCTTTGAAGGGCGGCGAAGAAGAGAAACCCGCCCCGACGTCTACTCCCGCGCCCACGCCTGAGCCGGAAGTCGGTAAGGTAACCAAAGCCACGTCCGGCAACACGACAACGTTTACCGGCGTCTTGCGCGGCGCAAACGATTCCAACAAGTTCGATGTCTTCGCGGAAAACGATTTAATCGAAGTCGAATTCGTTTGGCCCGACGAAACGTTCTTCCACGTTAAAGTACTCGGCATGGCCGGAGACGAGTTGGGCGACTTTGACTTGAGCGAAGGCGAGATTATCGAACTTACGGGAGGCGGTAAGTTCTCGCTGATAGTCTATTCCAGAAGCGGCGACGGCGCCTGGACGGCGACTTATACCGATTAATTACGTAAACCCCTCCTCCTTGGGCGTCGGCCTTCGCGGGTCGGCGCCCTTTTTTTAACGAGGGTCGTTCTATGGTTACGATAGATATCGACAAACTATTGGCCGCGGCGAGCGCGGTCCGAGAGCGAGCGTACGCCCCGTATTCGCATTTCGCGGTCGGCGCCGCGGCGTTGGGAAGCGACGGCCGGGTCTACGTGGGGACGAACGTCGAGAACGCCTCGTACGGCTTAAGCCTTTGTGCCGAACGCTCCGCCGTGGCCGCGGCCGTCGCGGGCGGGGCGTCGGAGATACTCGCCGTAGCGGTAATCGCCGACCGTCCGGTATCGCCCTGCGGCGCGTGCCTTCAGGTGATCGCGGAAATGGGGCCTACGGCTACCGTGGCCTGGGGGGACGGTACGGGCGGTTATGACGTTGCCGAATTGGGCGAGCTCTTGACGAAGCCTTTCAGGCTCGAGCGGGGCGAAGGTCGGTAGCAACGCCGTCGCGGACTTAGCGGGCTGCGGCAAGCGGTTACGCGGGTCGTGTAGGCAGGATTACTCTGCCGGCATTTTATTTTCGGCCCGTTCACGGCCGTAGAAGCGGCGTATATAAAATATACAAAAACAACGAACCGGGGGTCACGCTTACCTTAACTATCTTTAAATCGCTTGAAATAGGGGAGGTGGTTTATTATAATGAAATAATCGAAAAATCGTACGAACATAAAAACGAAGGCGACGATAGCGTTTTCGTCACGCGAGCTTCGTCGTACGAAAATAAAGAGCTTCGCCGGGCAGTAGAAGCTATAGTGGACGCGGCGGGCGGTTGGGATGAGGTAAGCCCACCCGAGCGTCCCACGCTTATAAAGCCGAACCTCATGGCCGCGCGGGAACCGTCGCGCGCCGTTACGACGCACCCGGCGCTTATTAAAGTTTTAGGAGAACTCCTGGCGGCCCGGGGCCGGGACGTATTAATAGGCGACAGCCCAGCCGGCGTCGCCAGGGGAATTAAACGAGTTTGGGATACCACCGGCGCGGCCGAAGCGGCGCGCGCGGCTGGAGCGCGGTTAGTATCGTTCGAGGCGGAGGGGTCGGTACCGCGGTCGGTAAAAAGCCGCTTCGTCGAGGAAGTGCGAGTCACGCGTTTTTGCGACGAGGCGACGGTAATAGGCGTAGCTAAACTCAAGACTCATTTTTTAACGATTTTGACGGGGGCCGTAAAAAATTGCTTGGGCGTAATTCCCGGCCTGGCGAAAGCCGAGCTGCACCGGCGCGCGCCACACCCGGACGAATTCGCCGAGTTGCTGGTAGATTTATACCCGGCGTTGGCGCCGTGGTGCAGCTTCGTGGAGGCCGTCGTCCGCTTG
>JAZGGY010000080.1:0-3902 GCA_036480675.1 bacterium
ACGAAGTATATTACCATTCGCCGGAGAATGGTATGAACCTATTCAAAAAAACGGCCGTAACTTTACTGGCGTACGGCGGCCCGAACTGGTTTTGGCGGGCCGCGACGCGCGCCGCCCGCCAACCGCTAGTCGTCGCCTACCACCGCGTCCTCTCCGGAAGCGAACGGTTCGTCGATCGAACCCAGGGTGACGTAACCGCCGCCGAATTCGAAAAGCAGGTCACGTATCTCCTGCGAACCCGCCGGTGGACGACGCTCGGCGAATTGGTTTGTGGCGCCGACGGCGCGGGGCCGGCCTTCGCCGTAACCTTCGACGACGGTTACGGCGACACGTACGGCGTCGCCTTCCCGATTCTGCGGAAGCTGGGTATGACCGCGACCGCGTTCATCACGACGGAAGTAGCGTCGGGGCGCGCGTGGTTCTGGTGGGACCGCCTCGCGTATGCGCTGTCGGAATCAATCGGTAAGAAGTTCCAAGTCGGCGGCCGATACTACCATCTCGAAAATGAAGAGGCGGCGGATTCGGCGCAGGCGGCGTTGACCCCTCGGCTTAAAAGCTCGGCCTGTAGCGAGGCGGTCGTCGAAGATATTGAATATCAACTCGACGTCGCGAACGGCGTGCCGGAGGGGCTGTACCTGAGTTGGGAGGAGGTCCGCGCGCTTTACGCCGAAGGGTGGGAAATCGGCGCCCACTCCCAAACCCACCGCATATTGACGTCCTTAACCGGCGAAGAGGCGCGGGCGGATATCGAGGCGTGCTCCTCGCGCATCGAGCGGGAAATCGGCGAACGGCCCCGCCTATTCGCTTACCCCAACGGGCAGCCGGGCGACTACGACGACGGCGTTATCGCCTGCCTCCGCGGCGCGGGATTCCTGGGCGCCGTAACGATGGTCGGCGGGCCGGTAACCGAAAGGACGGACCCTTTCCGGATATCGCGCGTCGCACCGAGGGGCGGAGAGCCGTGGGCCCTCTTCCTCCTCCGGTTGTCCGGCTTGTACGATAAGGTCAAAAGTGTGTAAGCGCGGCGGCGCGTAGCTATGATCGCGGGTATTAGATTCGAACCGGCGACGGAAGCGGGAATCCTCGAGGCCCGCGCGCTGTTCGAGGAAGCGTTTGGGGGTCCCGCGACGCCCGAACAGTGGCTTCGAAAATATTTCCGCAACCCGGCGGGGTCGGTTGCGGCGTTCGAGGCGCGCGACGGCGACCGGCTGGTGGGCTTCGTCGCGCTGCATCCCGGAGAATTCTCGGTGCGCGGCGAGCGCGTCACGGTCTACCAGGCCGGCGACGTCATGACCGATCCGGCGTACCGGCGCCGCGGCATCTTAAAAAAATTAAGGGGCCTCGCCGGCGACTGGCTGCGGGAACACGGGGCACCGTTTACGATAAGCTTTCCCACCGCCGCCGTACTCGCCGCGAACAAGAAGCTCGGGTACGTCGTCGTGGGCCGCCTGAGGCGATGGGTGAAGCCGCTCGCACCCCTCGGCCCCGTTTGGCGCCGCCTCCCCGCCGCGGCCTTCGCTCGCCTCGCCTCCGCGGTTGAACCGACTATCGGGGCGCGGCCTCCCGAGCGCCTCGCCTCCTACGACGAACGGATCGACCTCGCCTGGGAACGGGCCCGAGGGCGGTGGAAATTCGTCGGCGTCCGGGGGGCGAAGTTCTTCGAATGGCGCTACCCCGACGACGGCCTGACGGCCGCGTGGATCTCACCTGAGGGAGGAGCGGACGGCTACGTCGTCGCGGAACGGGCGGCCCGGGGGCTGTGGATTCGAGACCTGGTCGCCGCCGAGGACGCGCCCGCGACCGTCGGCACCCTTCTCGCGGTCGTTACGGCGCATGCCCGCGAGGTGGGCGCCGAGCACGTGACCTTCCCCCACTTCGGTTCGTGTTACCGAACTTCTCTTCTCCGCAACGGCTTCCTCCCCCTCCCGGGAGGCGCGCCCTTCCTCCTATATGAATTTACCCGCCCCTCGCCGGAGCGGAGGCGGGCCGCCAACTGGCTCGTGACCGACGCCGACCGCGACGTCGCGTGCTTATAGGCGGGGCCCCTTCGTAAACGACCTCTTCATAAGATTCATATCCTGTTAGCTCGGCAGGGCGAGGCGGACCGCCCCCCGGTAGCCGGCGTCGGCGTGGCGCATGACCCCCGTCCCCGGGTCGTAGGTCAGAACGCGCTCGCCGAGCGGTTGCCTCAGTCGCCGGTCGGCGCGACGGTGGCCGGCTCGAACATGAGGACGACGGTACGCTCGGGCGCGCGCGGCCGGTGCGACACGCCCTTGGGTACGACGAACCCCTGCCGGGGGCCGAGCTCCGCCGTCCTCTCCTCTAAATCGATCAGGAGTTTGCCGTCGAGGACGAAGAAGAACTCGTCCTCGCGGTCGTGCTTGTGCCAGTGGAACTCGCCCTCCAGCACGCCGAGGCGCGCCACGCCGTCGTTGACGCGGCAGAGCGTTTGGTTCCACCAGCGTTCGGCGCACTCGTCGGCCAGCGCGCCGACGTCTACGACCTCCAGCGGCCCGTACTTCACGTCGGTATGGATGTTGTACTCCATCGATGCTCCCGAGGGTCGCCCCTATTAGGTACTACCCCATGTCCGCCAAGCCTATTCGGACGGCCGGTTTGCCTTTTCAACTTCCCCGATATTCTTTACGGCTTCGCTATGCAGGTGAGTTTCTTTTAAAGGCTGATATAAATCCCAATAAAAACCTTCTGGTGTTATAACGCCAATATCGTACTTATTATTTATCCTCGGTCGTTGTATTCTTTTAATCTCTTCCCTATACGTATCGTTTAGTATACCCCTAATTAATTTCCTACCTTCCCTAAAACTTAAACCGGCATAATACGCACTCCCGTAGTTAGGTTTATTAAACGTTTCTAACCCGCCGCACCACACTAAAGCGTGGCAGTCCTTATCATTATAAAACTCTTTCTCGGAACCCCTTTCGCTACTAATTAAAAAAGACCAATAGAAAGATTTACTGTCTTCGTAACCTAGGAAGAAAGATTCAAAGGGGGCTAAATTACTTACTTTTTCGGACGTCTTACGCCAAGCGGTTGCGAGGAAATCCGAAATACGGTCGAATGCTTCTATTGGTTTAACGGTTGGAAGCGCTTCCTTAAACAAATCCCTTACTATAAAATTAATACTATGTGCGTCGCCTTCTGAAACGATAAAATATTTCGGCCCGGCGAACATTAATGCCCATTTACCTAAAACCGGTTCAATTTTGTGGCTTAACTCGTAGCGGGCATCGCCCGCTTCGCGGTTTTCGGCGGTAGTTAGAGTATCGGCCCCTAGTATAATAGAATCCTTGAATATCCCGGCGAGTGCTAAAGTCATTGTCGCATCACCCCTCCGTTGATACGGCGTCCGACTCCGTTTACGTGTCGGCCGGTATACAAATAGTCGAACCTATTTATTTTAATCCGTATTCTTTCCTCTTCCTGATTTCCCGCCCGTTATCTGGATCCTCGTACGCGTCAATTGCTTCAAGGAACGAAAAATAATCAGGCGGGAAATCCCGGTGCCGCGCCCCTTCTACTACCATTTCTTTGTACCATATATAAGGTTTAAGTGAAGTACATGTATTACCTTTTTTAGCTTTAAAAACGGTTACTCCGTCGACTTTACGCCCGTCGCTTAAAACGTCGATATCTTTGCGCGGTACGTAACCTTTTTCAGAGTCTTCTAAACTGCTTAATCCGCGTACGTCTAACAGGAAAAGAATACCGTGGACCGAAGAATTCGGGTCCTCTTCGATATTACCTTTGCCCGAACCATCTTCGCTTTTCTTGTTACAAACCATCCGGTATCCGGGAACGTACGCCTTACCAACGTACTCGGCTTTTCCGCCTCCTTTACGATCGATATCCTTTTTTATCTTCCCTTCCCAAAGGTGCGA
>JAZGGY010000081.1:0-6488 GCA_036480675.1 bacterium
CCAGCGAAGAAGAAACCCGTAGTGAAGAAGAAACCCGTAGCGAAGAAGAAACCCGTAGCGAAGAAGAAGACCGCAAAGAAGACGACGAAGAGAAAGCCGGTCGCCAAGAAGAAAACTACAACCAGGAAGAAAGCTGCCCCTAAGAAGAAGACTACCGCGAAGAAGAGGGCTACTACCAGGAAGAAAGCTACTCCCAGGAGGAAGTAGCGTGCGGCGTTCGGTTGTTAGCGAAGGCTAACGTTTTATCTTCTTTGTTGGTTATACCTCGGCTTGGACCGGGGTTACGAGGGGCCGCTATTGCGGCCCTTTCGCTTTGGGAACCGAACTCGTTTTGCGGCGCCGAGCGCGATTTTTTGTTATAATCTTAACCAACGTTCTGTGAACGCCGTAACCGGCCTCCGAAATGAGTTATTTATGGGCAATTCCGATTTTCTCGATTTCTTGGCAAACAACGTAACCGTCGCCGACGGCGCGATGGGGACCTACCTGTATTCCAAGGGGGTGGAGGCCGGCCGTTGTCTCGAGGAACTGAACGCTACTCGGCCGGACGTCGTCGCCGGCGTACACGGCGAATATCTGGCCGCGGGGGCGCGCCTCCTGGAGACCAACTCCTTCGCCGCAAACGGCGTCAAGTTGAGTCGCTTCGGCCTCGAGGGCCGCGTAGTCGAGTTGAACGCCAAGGCCGGGGCCGCCGCGCGCCAGGCCGCCGGCGCCGACGCGTTCGTCGCGGGCTCGGTGGGGCCGTTGGGGGCCGTGATGAAGCCCGTCGGCTACTTGACGGAGGACGAAGGCCGGGGGTTCTTCCGCGACCAGATGACGGGCCTGCTGGAGGGGGGCGTCGACCTCGCCGTCGTCGAGACGATGTCGTCGCTGCTGGAGGCCGAAATCGCGCTCGCCGTATGGCGGGAGCTGACGGACCTCCCGGCCGTCGTCTCGTTGACGGTCCTGCCCGAAGGGACGACGAAGTTCGGCGACGACGTGGTAGCCGCTTTTAAAACCCTCGTGGCCGCCGGCGCCGACGTCGTGGGCCTGAATTGCAACCTCGGCCCCAAAGAGACGTACGACGTTATCGCGGAACGGGTCTTACGCCACCCGCCGGCGGGCGCCGCGTGGTATCTGAGCGCCATGCCGAACGCGGGGTATCCCGCGGCCGTCGGCGGCCACGCCGTCTTCGGCGCTACGCCGGACTATTTCGCCGAGTACGCGCCCTGGTTCGCCGAGCTGGGCGTAAACGTCGTCGGCGGTTGTTGCGGTACGACGCCGCGGCACGTGGAGGCCGTGGCGAAGGCGCTGGCCGGGGTGCGGCCCGCGGGCCGGCGGGCGCCGGTTGCGGCCGCCCGGGTAACCGAAGCGCGTCCCCACGGACCCCCCGCTCGGGCTCCGGGCGAAAGTTTCGCGGACAAGCTGGAGCGGCAGTTCGTCGTCACCGCGGAGCTCGACCCGCCTCGCGGCCCCGATTACGCGGCGGCGCTGGAAGCGGCCGCGAAGCTTCGCGGGTTCGGCGTCGACGCCGTCAACGTCGCCGACAATCCGCTGGCGCGCGTCAGGATGTCTCCCGTGGCGTTGGCCCATATCATCCGCGAAGAGGTAGGACTCGAGCCCATACTCCACTTCACGTGCCGCGACCGGAACCTGCTGGGCCTCCAGTCCGAGCTCGTCGGCGCCGCGGCGCTGGGAATCGGCGTAATCCTCGCCTTGACCGGCGACCCGTCGGAGGTGGGGGATTACCCGAAGGCCAAGTCGGTTTTCGACCTCGACTCCACGGGCCTGGTGGGCCTGGTGGACAAATTACGCTCCGGCACCGACCTCTCCGGCAAAGCTATCGGCGAAAATTTCGACGTAACGGTGGGCGTGGCGTTAAATCCGGGGGCGACCGACGTCGACCGCGAGCACGGACGTTTCGAGGAGAAGGTGGCCGCCGGGGCCGACTTCGCGATGACGCAACCTTTTTACGACGCCGCGGTGTGGCTCGAGTTCCTGGAGCGCTACGGCGAGCCGCCGGTACCGATTATTCTCGGCCTTCTCCCCTTCAAATCTTTCCGCCACGCGCAGTTCCTACACTACGAGGTCCCCGGCATCGACGTACCGCCGGCGATGCTGGCGCGGATAGAAGCCGCGGCGGCCGACGGCAAGGGGGCCGAGCGCGCCGAGGGCTTGGCCGTCGCGCGCGAGCTTTTGGCGCGGGTGCGCGATACCTGCCGCGGAATATATATCATCCCGCCGCCCGGCGACTTCGACGTGGTGGGGGAGATACTGGCGTAACGTTAACCGCTACGATAAGGGGAAGCACCCATGGCGGACGAAAATAATTTCGACAAAGACGAAGCGCTGTTCCTCTCTATAATGTACTCGTTCCACGCCGCGGCGATGCAGCAGATGGGTAAGATAGCGAACCCGTTCACCGGGAAAATCGAGCGGGACCTCGACGCCGTCCGCGGGACGATAGACGTTCTGGTCATGTTCCGTAAAAAGACCGAGGGTAACTTGACTGACCGCGAACGCCGCGTACTCACCGGCCTTAT
The DNA here is from genome assembly GCA_036480675.1 of bacterium. Taxonomy (GTDB): domain Bacteria; phylum RBG-13-66-14; class B26-G2; order WVWN01; family WVWN01; genus WVWN01. Next base: position 2,523 of record JAZGGY010000081.1, read on the forward strand.
TACGGAGCTGCAACTGAATTATGTCGACGAGAGTAAGCGCGAACCGGCCGCGGAAGAGGGCGAACCCGCGCCGGAAGCGGAAAAGGGAGTCGCCGCGGAACCGACGGCGGAGGCTGAGGTAGAGGGGGAAAAGGTAGGAGCCGGCGAGGACGCCGCGGCCGCGGAAGGCGAGGAAGAGCCGGCCGCGAAAGAGGAGGCCGAAGCGGTCAAAGATGAAGAGGCGACCGACGAAAAGGCCAAGAAAAAAGCGGTCAAGAAAGGCCCCTCCCCCAAAGAAAAGAAGAAGGAGAGTTAGCGGTGCCGGTCTACGAAAGCCTGCGCGTCTACGAAATAAAGGAGGACCTCTATTTCGCGCGCGGCGTGCGCGACGCCGGCCCGATGCGCGACATCCTCCGGTTGCTCGGCGCGGACGAGGGCCCGGTTCTAATAAAAACCAACTGGTTCAGCCCGTACCCGGGACAATTCACCGACGCCGCGACGTTGGCGCTGGCGTGCGACGCCGTCGACGGCGAAAAAATCGTGATAGAGGGCCACGCGGCGATGCGCAACGACGGCTCGCGCGACGTCACGCCCGATAACGGCCGCGAAAATTGGGATTGGATCCGCGAGCAGGAGGCCGCGTACTTCGCGCGCTTCGGCCTGGATGCCGTCCTCGGCCGCGACGACGTGACGTACGTGAACGTCACCGACGAGGTGTGGGAGGGGCGTACGGTTCCCGAAGGCGAAGTCCGCGCCGCGCTCGAGGGCTCGGGCGCGTCGCTCGTCTTCGACGAATTGTACGGCGCGTTTCCCGAGAAGCTCTTGGCGTTCCGCGGCCGGCCGCTCATCAGCCTCGCGCGTATAAAAGCCGCCGACCCCGCTTCGGCGGCCGCCGGCTTCAGCCTTTCGCTAAAGAATATGTTCGGCCTTATCCCGGAACCTAATCGGTCGGCGTACCACGAGCGCTTGCCGGAGGCCATAACCGACGTTTGCCTGTTGTACGGCGCCTACTTCCGCGTCGTCGGCGTGTGCGAGGCGATTTACCACGCCGTCCGTGTCCGCGAGGGCGGCGCACACGAAACGTCCTGGGGCGACCGCTACGACGACGTCGAGGACTTGGGGATAATCGTCGCCGGCGCCAGGCCGGCGGAAGCGGACGCCTTCGCCGCGGCGCTCTTCGGCCTGGACGTAAGCGGGCGCGCCGTTATGAAAGCGGCCGAGGAAAGGCTCTGCCCTTGGGATAAGATAGTGGCGTTGGAGGCGTCGCGGTACGCCGTGGAAGTTTAATCTTTGTGGGAACGCGCGCGTAAAAAAGCCGGCCTGGAGGCCGGCGATTTCTTTGTGAACGGTTTTACTTCGTCTTTATCATCAACGCGACGATGACGCCGACGGCGGCGACGATGGCCCCGGTAACCCAGGGCGAGCCCTGGCTGGCTCAAGTCGCCAGACCGCGCGGCGCGAGCGCGAGAACGTGGAAGTAATACCCGGCGGCGAAACCCGCCGCCCCCAGCAACGCCGCTATGCCGAGCTTGAGCATTTCAGCGCCACGCCAACGTGGCGAACAGCGTGCCGATTACCGCGCCCAGGCCGCCCGTGAGCCACGGGCTCGAGCTCGCCAGTCAAGCCGAGCCGACGCAACGCGTCAGGTAAAACCAACCGAAACCCAGCGCGCCGCCAACCAGCGCTCCCAGGAGTACTTTAGCTGCTGCCATAAGGCCCGCCGGTGATGTGTTCCTGGGCGGAGAAGGCCGCCGCGGCCCCTTCGCCCACCGCTGTGACGACCTGCTTGAGGGTCTTCGAGCGGCAATCGCCCGCGGCGAAGATGCCGGGGGCGCTGGTCCGCATGTCTTCGTCCGTTACGATAAGGCCGGACTCGTCGAGTTTCACCAGGTCCTTTACGAAGTCGGTGTTCGGGTGTACGCCGACGTAGAGGAAGACGCAATCCACGGCCAGCTCGCGCTCTTCTTCGGTCTTGACGTTCTTGAGCTTCAAGCCGGTTAGACCTTCGTCGCCGACCATCTCGGTCACGACCGTATCCCAGACGAACTCGATCTTTTCCTGGGCGAAAGCTTGTTCCTGTATGATTTTTTCGGCGCGCAGTTTATCCCTGCGGTGGATGACGTAGACCTTGCTCGCGAACTTCGCGAGGTACACGGCTTCCTTCACGGCGCTGTCGCCGCCGCCGACGACGGCAACCGGCCTGTCGCCGTAGAGCGGCCCGTCGCACGTGGCGCAAGTCGACACGCCCATCCCCCAGAAATCCTTCTCGCCCGGCACGCCCAGCTTGCGGCTTTCGGTCCCGGTTGCGACGATTACCGCTTTCGCCAGGTAGTTATTTTTCGCGCTCTCGAGGAGGTATTTGCCGTCCGCGGTGCGAACGTTGGTTATCTCGGCGGTGGCAAATTGCAGGCCGAAGCGCTCGGCTTGCTTCCGCATCTTTTCCACCAACTCGGCGCCGGATAGCGGCTCGGGGAAACCCGGGTAGTTCTCGACGACGTCGGTTAACAAGATCTGGCCGCCGGTTAGCGGTTTGGCCTCCAGGAGTATCGCGTCCAGGCGGCCACGGGCCGCGTATATGCCGGCGGCCAGGCCCCCCGGGCCGCCACCCACGACGGCGAGCTCGTGTTCTTCTTCCGCCATCCTTACCTGACCCTCCGCATAAGTACCACCCGTTCGTATTCCTTCTTCATACAGCGGTCCATAATGACCTCGAGGCCGGCCTCTTGCGCCAGGGCCGCGAACTCTTCGTCTATTACGCCCAGCTGTAGCCAGATAACTTTCGCCCCCACCTTGACGGCGTCCTCTATAACGCCCCCCAGGTGTTCGGGCCTACGGAATACGTCCACGATGTCGACCGGCTCGGTGATGTCCTTGATGTAAGGCCACGCGATTTCGCCCAGCACCGATTCGTACCGGGGGTTGACCGGATAAATCCGGAAGCCGTGGCGTTTTAAGAACCGCGCGATGCGATTGGCCGGCGATTCTTGTTTGGGCGTCAACCCCGCGACGGCGACGTTCTTGTGGGTTTTGAGGATTTCCGCCAGCCGTTCGTCGGTCGGGTTTTCGAATTTTTCGAATTTTTCTTCGTTCATAAAACGGTTGCTCCCGATGAGGATTATTGTCTTCGGGCGAGTCGTGGGAAGCGGTTTCTGTGGCGTTTCGCACTCCCCGAGAGGTAGTCGAGAATGCAAATTACCCCTTCGCGCGGCTTGACCCGCGTTACCCGAGGTACGTATTTTACCCCTTTTAATCTATAAGAAGTTTACGGCGAGCGGCGCAAGAAAGTCCCGTTAAATTTTTTTGCCGGTCGCGGCTTGCCGCCGCGAGCGTTAACGCCGTCAATCTGCTCCAACGGGGCACGCCTCGCCGGTGCGGGGTCTCGACGTCCCGGTCACCACCAGGGATATTAAGCGGCGGCATTTCTCGGAGGCGCAATCGGGACACCGGCATTTTCCACCGTCGGCGTCGCGGCATAGCACCTCGAAAGCGGCGCCGCATTCGTCGCATTTAAATTCGTAAATGGGCATACTACTACGTTATTCCCCCCGGGTTCGTACCGGTACCGGCGACCGTTACCGAACGCACCGGCGGCGATAAGCCGCAACGTCCGGACGCCGCGTTCGCGCGTTAACCTGTTACTTCTTCTTTACTCGGCCCCCTCGGTCTCGCGCATTTCCCAGAACTTATCATGCATCTTAGCCCACTTATCGGGGTGCGTTTCCTCCATGTGAGAGGCGTATTCCTCGTCGGTCATGAATAGCGTCTCGCATCCTTCGCAGATGAGGTCTTCGCCGGGGGCCGGACAAGCTACTTCTTCGGCGGCCGTTTCGGCTACCGTTTCGGCCGCGGTCTCGGCGGTGGGAACTTCTTCTGCTTTCTTACATCCCACGAAAGCGGCCGCGAGGCCCAACGCAAACATGATAACGATGAAGACTTTTAGGTGCTTCACGATTAAACCTCCTCTTCAGATTTATATATTGTATTTTA
>JAZGGY010000082.1:0-4663 GCA_036480675.1 bacterium
GCTTGGCCCCGATAAGCGTTGTCTCAACTGCCGCAGTACGGGTAATTCACGGCGGTCCCTTGGCCGCCGACTATAACTTGGCCCGCCAGCGCCGCGCCCGCGGCCAAGATGGCGAGACTCGCTATTATTACTTTTCGCATAAATATACTCCCTTGGGTTTGACGCTATTTAGTCGCGTTCGATACGTTAAAAATTCTAGTTAAATAAACGTTACTTGTCAAGTGAAACTTAGGCCGCTTCTCGCCGACGGCGGCGACATCCCTCACACGTGCCGGGGGGGGTTAAGGTTAAAAATAATCCGTTCCGAGGGCGGCTTATAACCGCGCCGTCTTAGAACCGGTTATCGGTAGACGGCCTTAACGCGCCCGAGCGACGTCGGCCACACGGCGTCGGGCTCGAGCGTTATTCGCATGAAGTGGAGCCAGTTGAAGGCCTTGCCCTGGTTGGGATAGCCGTACTCCGCGACTTCGTCCTTGCGGTAGGCGAGCAGGCAACGGCTTTGTTCGCGCACGTCCGCGGTGAAGACCAGGCCGCCGCCGTCGTCGTCGCCCTCCCACCAAACCTCGACCAGCAAGTTGTCCGAGCCGTTGTACCGAAAAGCGGGCTTGCAATCGAAGCCGAACCACTCCCGAATCCGCGTCGAGATAGTCGCGGGGTCGGCGGCGAAGACCTCCGCCGGGGTGCGGCCCTCGTAGTTGGCGTTGAAGGGAGGCGCTAGGTCCGCGCGCGTGGTATGGCAGAGCCGCAACTTGAATTTATAAAACTTTCCCGTCGTGGGGTCCAGCTCGCCGGACTGCCACTCCCACCGCTTAATTTCGCCGGCGACGAGGCCGTCGGTCTTGCGTACGACCTCCATGCACCTCATCGCCCCGTAACCGCCGCCGCCGTAGTACGGGAAGTTGATGCGCTGCGCCGGGTCGCCCACCAGGATACGGTCGGCGCCGGCGGCCGCGACGAAGCAAACGGTTAATATTAGTATCGCGCGCAAATCGGTTTGCCCTCGGCCTTTAAGCGCGGCCTTAACGGTACACCGCCTTGACGCGGCCCAGCGACGTCGGCGCCACGGCGACGGGCGATATCGTCACCCGCATATAGTGTACGAAGTCGAAGACCGCCGGGTCGCACGGCACCGGCCCGGCGTACATGCAGACGCGGCCCTCCTTCGGCGTCCAGTACGTGACGACCCCCGGCGCGCCGCTCCGCTCCTTCCAGTGCACTTCGACGATCAGGTTGTCCTTGCCGTTGTACTCGAACGTGGGCGAGAAGTCGAAGCCGAACCAGGTGTACGCCGGCGGCTTTATGCGCAGCTCGTCGTCGGCGAATACCCGGACCGGTTTATTGCCGTCGTAGTTCTTCTGGAAATCGGCGACGAGCTTGTCGCGCGAGGTGTGACACACCTTGACCCAGAAATCCTTGAAGCCGCCGACGGTAATCATCGAACTCGCGTACCACTCCCACCGCGTGATAGTGCCCGCCGTCAGCCCTTCTTCTTTCAGCGCCAGGTCCTGGCACCGAGACGTTCGAGTGTTTCAACAGCCGTAGAACGGGAACGACGACATGTACGTCCGGTAGCCGATCACGACTTGTTCGGCCGAGGCGGCGCCGACGGCCAAAGTCACGAAACATATCGCGGCAAAAGTTCTCACGTTAATACATCCCCTTTTATTGACGCGTACTAGGGAACCCACTCCGCACGCTAAAGTTTACCAAAATTATCCTATAAAATCAATCGCGACCCCTCTCGGCCGCCGAAATGCCGGCCATGCCGGAATAGAAAACGGGGCCCGCCGGGCCCCGTTCTTTTCTCCCGGCCCGCGAAAACCTACTTATAGAACGACTTAACGCGACCCAACGACGTCGGCGCGACGGCGTCCGGCTCCAGCGTTATCCGCATGTAGTGCACGTAGTTGGCCAGGTACACCGTGCCGCCGTTGGTGTTGTACACGCACCGCGCGGTGCCCGGGTACCAATAGTTGTATACTAATCCGCCGCTGTCGCCGCTCCACTCGACCTCGATTATGAAATTCTTTTTGCCGTCGTAGTCGAACGTCTTGGCGAAGTCGAAGCCGAACCACGTCCCGACGCCGGGGTTGAGGTATTGGGAGGCTTTGGAATATACCTCCACCGGCGTGTTGCCGTCGTAATTCGCGCCGAAATTTCTGCTCAGCGCCGTCCGCGAGGTATGGCATAATTTAACCTTGAAACTGTAGAAAGAACCCGCATCCACCTCGTAGGCAAACCATTCCCACTTGCTTATTTCGCCCCCGGGAATGGCGTCCGTGCTCAGAACCAGATCCTGGCTCCGTACCGAGTCGATACCTCAACAACCTCGGAACGGGTATAACGCCATACTGCCCTTGTTGCCGATGACGAAGTGGTCCGCGAACGCCGCGCCGGCAGCCAACGCGCAAATAGTGATTACCGCTAAACTTTTCATAGCGCGCGCTCCTTATTAATTATTTTCTTTCCTATTACCTTAGTTTAACTAACACGGGACGCTTACTATGTCAAGCATTAAATATCCTTATATAATGCAATTAGTCATCTATAATGCTTCGCCGTTTTCTCGCGCTCATTTCGGCGTGCCCAGCCGCTTCAAGCGTCACGCGGCCGCGGCCTGACAACCGGGCGGCGGCCGCCCCGGCACCCTTTTTTATTGACAAACGCTAATATTTCTTTTAGGATTTCGTACGCAATTTAATTCAAGGTGGTGATTTTCGTGAAGGCCCACGCGTTCTGGAAAACGTGAAGTACGAGGCGCAAAAGCGCCGCGAGACCCGGCTCGGGTCCGCAACGACGTTTAAACGGAGGCGACGCGTGGGCGCTGCGTAACCCATAACACCCGTACGTGCCGAACCGCGTTCGGCCATGTTCGCCCAGCGTCGCCGTTGGAAAAGGACGCTGGTTTTTTATATTAGGAGGACGATCATGGCCGAAGACTGGACCGACATGTGGAAAGACCTGGGGCTCGATTTGGAAAAGCACGACGTTCTTATGGGTGCGCTGGGGCCACTCTACTTAGAGTGGTTCACGGACCAACCCAACCGCCCCGAAACCATGGGGTATTACGACTTCGTAATCTCGGAAGTCCACGGCCTCCGCATCAAAGAGCTACTGGACCATAAAGCAAACGGCGGCACGGTGGTCGGAACGTTCTGCCTGTTCGTACCGGAGGAGGTCATCGTCGCGTTGGGCGGCGTCGCCGTTGGGCTATGCGCCGGCGCTGACTTCTCGGTACCCATAGCCGAGGCCGAGCTGCCGCGCAATCTGTGCCCGCTCATCAAGTCGTTCTACGGCTTCAAGCTCGGTAAGATTTGCCCCTACTTCGAGTCCGCGGACGTCGTGGTGGGCGAGACGACGTGCGACGGCAAGAAGAAAGCGTACGAGCTGCTGGGAAAGATTCATCCCACGTACGTGATGGAAGTACCCAACAAAAAGGGTCCCGCGGACCGCGAGCTGTGGCGCGCGGAGCTCGACGACTTCATCGCCGCCATGGAGAAGACTACGGGCAATAAACTCACAGAGGAAAACCTCGCCGCGGCCGTCAAAAAGGTCAACGCCAAACGCCGCGCCATAAAGCGGGTGCACGAGCTTCGCTGGAACGACCCGGCTCCCATCTCGGGTAAGGACGCGTTGCTCATTATGCAAATATCTTTCTACGACGACATGGACCGCTTCACGCAAAAGACCAACGAGGTCGCGGACGAGCTCGAGAAACGCGTCGCCGCCGGCGAGGGCGTCTTCGACAAGGGGACGCCTCGCCTAATGATCTCCGGGACGCCGATGGCCATCCCCAACTGGAAGGTCCATCAGGTAATCGAAACTTCCGGCGCGGCCGTCGTCGCCGAAGAGATGTGCACCGGCTTCCGTTATTACAAGAATACGGTCGCCGAAGACGCCAAAACGCTGGAGGAGATGAAGGAAGCGTTGCTCGACCAGTACATGGGGATCAACTGCGCTTGCTTTACGCCCAACGAAGCGCGGCTCGAGGACATCGATTACCTGTACAAAAATTCCCACGCCCAGGGTATAATACACGCGACGCTGTCGTTCTGCACGCCGTACCTGGTCGAACAGGGCACCGTCAAGAAGTTCACCGACGACCTCGGCATCCCGATGCTCGCTCTGGAGACCGACTACTCCGACGGCGACGTGGGACAGCTCAAAACGCGCGTCGAGGCGCTACTCGAGCAAGTGAGTTCGTAAATGGCTTATTACGCCGGCATAGACGTAGGGTCGCTGGCGACCAAGTGCGTGGTAATTAACGACGACGGGAGGGCCGCCGCCAAAGCGGCCCTCCCTACCGGCGTCGCCGGCGCCGTCGCGGCGCGTAAAGCCTTCGACGAGGCTTTGGCCGAATTAAGGGCAACCGAACCGGAGGTGGCTCGCGTCGTCGGCACGGGATACGGCCGCGCGCGCGTGCCTTTCGCCGACCGCGCCGTAACCGAAATAATGTGCCACGCCCGCGGCGCCTTCGAACACGTCGGCGGCGACGTCACCGTCGTCGACGTCGGCGGCCAGGACGTTAAAGCTATACGGGTAAACGGCCGCGGCGGCGTGGCCGAGTTCGCGATGAACGACCGCTGCGCCGCCGGGACGGGCCGCTTTCTCGAGATCATGGCCCGGGCGCTGGAAATGGACCTGCTCGAGCTGGCGGCCATCG
>JAZGGY010000083.1:0-5928 GCA_036480675.1 bacterium
TGGTACGGGCCGAGCCGCGCGACGTCCAGGCCCACGAGCGGCTGGCGGCTATTTACTTCGGCCGGGGCGAGTACGGTCGCGCCGCGGAGCATTACGAGGAGCTGAGCCGGCTCGAGCCGGACGACGCGGACGCGTATTGGCATCTGGCCCAGTCCCGCCTCGCTCTCGACGACGAGTTCGGCGCGACCAAGGCGCTCGAGCGAGTAATCAAGTTGCGGCCCCGCGACAGCGCGGCGTTGGTCCTTTTGGGCACCCTATACAACCGTGCCGACGACCACGTGCGGGCGGAACGCACCCTCAAGGATGCGTTGGCCGCCGGCGCCGGCGACGCAGAGGCGTATTGCCAGCTGGGTGTCGCGCAATTGGGCCTGGGGGATTACGCCCAGGCGCGTTCGTCGTTCGAGAAAGCGCTGGCGCGTGACGAGAACCACCAACTCGCGCTCGAGCGCTTCAGCGAATTACTCTATCGCGACGGTGATTACGAAAGGGCTTTCCAACACGCCGACCGGCTGGTGGCGCTGGTGCGCAGTAATATCCGGGGTCACCTGTACCGGGGCCTCGCCGCGGCGGCTACCGGCCGGATGGAGGCCTCGGAGGACAGTCTGGAGAAGGTCATCAAGGCCGAGCCCTCCAACGTCGAAGCTCGCGTCGGCCTGGGTCGGGCATACGTGGGCCGCGGGAAGTACCGCGACGCTCGGCGGGTGCTGGAAGCGGCGGGCTCGCCGCGCGAGTTGGCGGACCGCGTATACTACTACCTGGCGCGGGCCAGCGAGGGTTTGAAAGATTCCGACGCCGCCGCGAAGTATTACCGCAAGGCCGAGGCCGAGAACCCGCGGTATTACGAGGCGTTCTACGACCACGGCCGGATGGAGTTCGGCCGCGAAAATTACGACAAGGCCGAGCAGGCGCTCGAGCGCGCCACCGAAATCGACCCTCGTAAGGTAGACGCTTTCCTCTCGCTAGGTGAGCTGTACGAAAAGATGGGACGGTGGCCCGAAGCGGTACGCGCGTACGTCGGCGGCAAAGACGCCGACGACCGGCGAATAGAGGCGTACCTTGGCCTGGGCCGTTCGTACGTCGCGCTGGAGGATTGGAAGCCGGCAGAGCGCGAGCTCACGCAGGCGATCGAAATAGACGCCGAATCGTTCGAGGCCCATTACCAGCTCGGGCGCTTGTACAAAGCGCAGGACCGGCTGGACGACGCCGTCGCCCAGTACGAGGAGGCGGTGTGGCTTAACGGCAAGCACGTGCGCGCGCGCACCGACCTCGGCTACGTTTACCTCCGCAAAGACCGGTACAACGACGCCGCGGCGGTGTTGAAGAAGGCCTGCGAGCTGGACAAGAGGGACCTCGACGGCCACTACCTGTTGGCCATCGCGTACGAGAACATGGAGGCGTACCCGGAGGCTATCAAGTATTACGAGAAGGCCCGCGACCTGGCGCCCGAAAACTACGACATCCAGGCGGCTCTCGCGACGTGCTACCGCCACAACGCCGACTTCGACAAGGCCCTCGCGCTCTTCGACGAAATCAGCCGCGAGAAACCCGACGAGCCGTTCGCGTACGAGATGTTGGGCGACATATACCGTATCAAGGGGTCCGGAGCCAAGAAGTGGCGCCGCTTCGACCGCGAGCTCGAGTATTACGAGAACGCCTCCGATTACTACCGTCGATTTTTAAGCCTCGCCGCCGAAGCCGAGAACCGCGTCTTCATCCTCAAGTTCCTGGACGGATACGAGCACTACCGTCTCCTCCAGGCGCAGGAGCGCGAGGGCATCGAGTTCTACGAGGAGTGGTAGGGCGGAGATGGCGATGTAGGAAAAAAGCGCCCCTGTGGGGCGCTTTTTTTGCGTTCTCCGGGTCAGCTAAAAATCGAAGCGTGCCTGAGCGCCGAAGAAGAATATGTTCGGGACGGTCGAGTCGAACAACTCGTCTTCGGATCGGTTATACCCGTCCACTTTACCCGTAATTATTAAATATTCGCCTCTGGGGCCGAGGCTGAAATTGGGCGTTAGCCGAAAATCGCAGCCGAAGGGGATGCCGAAGGTAGGCTTAACGTTAGTGGCGCTGTCGATTTCGAGTTCGGGATATCCGGGCCGCGCATCATAAACTTTCCACGCGACTATGGTGACGCCGCCGCCGAAGCCGACGTAAGGTTTAATCATCGCTCGCGGCCCCACGCCGACGCCGAAGATGACGGCTTCCCGAATGGGGATGGCCGTAAGTTTAAGGTTGACGTCATCTAGTTGGGGGCCTATGAGTTCTTTGTCGATCATGCTGAAGTTGACGTAGGTCGCGAGTTCGAGTGTAAGGCTTACCGCGCCGCCGCTCCACCATACCGGGATCGCCAGGCCGCCGCCCAAGGCCCAGGACGAGCCCATATCGGAGCGTGTATAGTACTCGGGGGTTGTAATTTCTACTCCGCTGTACGCGGCCAGGCCGCCGCCGAAGCAAGTCCCCATTCCGACGGCGCTCGGTGCCAAGGCCGCGGCTGCTACGACGGCCGTCCAGACGATTAGTCTACGCGTCATCACGTCACACCTCCTGGTTTATTTATAACTGCGTTGCGCCAAAACGGCGAATCCGGCTTAAGTTTGGAAACGCTTAGTGGCCGCCGCAAAGCGGAGGGCCGGGGGCCGCCGCCCTTTTTTGCGCGTTCGTTATCAATTATATGGCGAATCGGGCGCCTATTTCGACCTTGAAGTCGGCGTCCGAGGCGTCGCCGGCCACGAAGAAGCCGCCGAAATCCAGGTAGGGCGATATCGGCGCCTGGGGAATGTCGAAGTCGCAGCCGAAACCGAAGTGGAGATAGATCCCCGCTCCGCCGTCGTCGCCCCGGCCCTCATCTTTGTCGAACTCTATAGCGACGCCCGCGCCGAACGGCAGGTGCAGCTGGAAAATCGGGTGAAGGTCGGGAATTAAATAATACCTTCCGGCGCAGCCGCCGTAGAGCGCGCCGGCGCCGCCGAAGCCCAGCATTAGCTCCGGTCCGAGGCACACGTACTGCGATAGGGTGAAGTCGTACTCGCCCTGGATGTAGCCGTCGGTGAGGCCGCCGGCGCCGATCCCCACGCTCAAGCCCGACAATCCGCGGGGCGCCGCCGTCGCGGCCGAGGCCGCGGTAAATACCAACAGTATGGTTACGATGCTTTTACGCATGGAATACCTCCGAAGGGGGACGACCGTTAAATCGATAACTTAGCGGAATATAATATATCCTTCCGCCCGGCGCTACGTTTTTTTAGGGCGGCCCTCGGGGAACATTCAAGGCCGCCGTTTTTTTCGTTTACCCGCCGACCATCCCTTTCAGCAATTCCTCCGCCTTCGCCAACGCCTCCTCCAGGCCTTCCGCCGTCTTGGCGCCGGCCTGGGCGAAGTCCGCCTTGCCGCCGCCTCCTCCCCCGACCACTTTCGCCACCTCGCGCACGAGGTTGCCCGCGTGCGCCCCCGCCTTGACGGCTTCTCCGCCGGCGCCGGCGTAGAACGTGGCCTTGCCGCCCTCGTCCGTCGCGAAGACGGCGACGACGTCCGGATGGGCGGCTATCAGCGAGGAGGCCGCCTCCTTGACGGCGTCGGCCGCGGCGCCCGCGAGCAACCCCGTCACCAGCCGCACCGGCCCCACTTTGACGGCGCCCTCGAGCAATTCGTTCGCTCGAGCCGAAGCGTCCTTCGACGTATATTGACGAAGCTTCTTCTCGAGCTCGCGGCGGTCGTCGAGCGCGCCCCGGACCCGCGACGGCAGCTCCTCCCAGCCGGTCTTTATGATGCCGCTCGAGTCGTCGAGGATGCGGCGCATCTTCTGCGCGTACTCCAGCGCCGCCTCGCCCGCGACGGCCTCCATACGGCGGACGCCGGCGGCGATAGCCTCCTCTTTGACGACGTAGAACGGCCCCACCTCGCCGGTGTTGCACAGGTGCGTCCCGCCGCACAGCTCGAGGCTGAGCTCCTCGCCCTCGGCGCCGATGCATACGACGCGGCCTCGCTCGCCGTACTTCTCGCCGAAGAGCGCCATCGCGCCGCGCGCCTTGGCCTCCTCCACCTCCATATCGGTCCACCACACCGGCAAGTCCGCCATCACGTTGCGGGCTACGCGCGTCTCGACTTCCTCCACTTCCGCGGCCTCGAGCGGTCGGCTCGAGGCGTAGTCGAAGCGCAGGTATGCCGGCCCGACGTACGAGCCCGATTGCGTGGTGCCTTCGCCCAGCACTTCGCGCAGCGCCGCGTGCAGCAGGTGCGTCGCGGTGTGGTGGCGCGCGATGGCGAGCCGCCGCCCCCGGTCGACTTCGGCCGTTACGACGAAGCCTTCTTCGAACGCGCCCTCTTTCACTGCGCCGAAGTGAAGGTACTGGCTCGCGGCGGTCTTCGTCGTCTCGCCAACGTCGAACGTCGCGTCGTCGCTCGTGATAAGGCCGGCGTCGCCGTCCTGGCCTCCCGCTTCGGCGTAGAACGGCGTCATGTCCAGCACGACGACGGCCTCCGTGCCCTCCGTCGCGGCCTTGACGCGTCCCACGGCGGTTATTATGGCGAGGACCTTGGCCGCGGCCGTCAGGTTTTCATAGCCGATAAAGGCGGTCGGGGCCACGTCGTCGAGGTTGCCGGTTAACGGAAACTGGTCGGCCGCGGTGGCCGCGGCGCGCGAGCGGTGGCGCTGGGTCGCCATCGCCTTGTCGAAGCCGGCCTCGTCCACGCTTACGTCTTCCCACGCCGCGACTTCTACGGTTACCTCGAGCGGAAGGCCGTAGGTGTCGTAGAGCGTGAAGGCCGTCTCTCCCGGCAGAATCCCGCCCTTCTTGACGGCGGTCAGTTTGGCGCGCAGGCGGTCCATACCGCGGGAGAGCGTGGAGAAGTAGTTCTCCTCCTCGCCGCGGATGAGGCCCTCCACGAACGAGCGCTGCGGCGGTAGATGTTTATAAGCGTCGCCCATAACGTCGACCACCGGCTCGACCAGACGGTGGAGCGCGGGTTCCTCCAGGCCCAGGAGGTAGGCGTGAAGGAGCGCGCGCCGGAGTAATTTGCGGACGACGTAGCCCCGCCCCTCGTTCGACGGCAGGACGTTCTCGGCGACGGCGAACGTCAGCGCCCGGGCGTGGTCGGCGACGATGTTCATCGACGAGCGCGTGCGGCCGTCGGCGCCGTAGTCCTTTTTCAATATCTCCTCGGCGCGCTTGATAATTGGAAGAAAGAGGTCGGTGTGGAAATTATCCGCGGCGCCCTGGACCGCGAAGGCCAGCCGCTCGAGGCCCATGCCGGTGTCGATGCCGCGGTTCTTGAGCGGCAGCCGCGAGCCGTCCGGCTGTTGGTCGAATTGGGGGAAGACCAGGTTCCATACCTCGAGGAAGCGGTCGCAGTCGCAGTTAACGTGGCAGTCGTCGCGGCCGCAGCCGTACTCCTCGCCGGCGTAGTAATGTATTTCGGAGGAGGGGCCGCAGGCGCCGACGCCCCCCGCCGGTCCCCAGAAGTTGTCCTCGTCGTAGCGGCTGAGCCGCTCGGCGGGTATGCCGACCTCTTCGAGCCAGATGGCCGCGGCCTCGTCGTCGTCGACGTGGACCGTGGCGTAGAGCCGCTCGGCGTCCAGCTTCAGGACTTCGGTCAGGTATACCCAACCCCAGACGACGGCCTCGCGCTTGAAATAGTCGCCGAAGGAGAAGTTGCCCAGCATCTCGAAGAGGGTGTGGTGGCGGAGGGTGTGGCCCACCAGCGCGAGGTCCGAGTCCTTGCCGCCGGCGCGCAGGCACGGCTGGCACGAGGCCGCGCGCGCGAACGGCAGCTCGACGGTCCCGGCGAAGTGGGGCTTGAACTGGACCATGCCGGCGGTCGTGAACAGCAGCGTCGGGTCGTCGGCGGGGACGAGCGGCGCCGGCGCGACGATTTTATGGCCGCGCTCGACGAAGAAATCCAGGAACGATTGGCGTAGGGCTTTGGAGTCCA
>JAZGGY010000084.1:0-7872 GCA_036480675.1 bacterium
GACGGCGAAGTACGAATCCATGTCGCCGTGGAAGTCGAGGTGGTCGTGGCTGAGGTTGGTGAAGGCCGCCGAGGCGAACGGCGTCCCGGCCACCCGCGACAGCGCCAGCGCGTGGGAGGAGACCTCGACTACCGCGACGCCGCAGCCGGCATCGGCCGCTTCCCGCAACAGCGCCTGAAGCTCCGGCGCCTCGGCCGTGGTAAGGCGGGCCGGCCGCTCCTCGCCGGCGACGACGTTCTTTACGGTAGACGCCAGCGCGGTCTTGTAGCCCGCGGCGCGAAATATGCCGTCCAGCAGGAAGGCGACGGTCGTTTTGCCGTTGGTCCCGGTAACGCCGACAACGGCCAACTCCCGGCCAGGGTGGCCGTAAAAAGCCGCGGCCGCGGCCGCCAGCGCCGGGCGAGCGTCGTCGACGATTACCTGGGGAACGGCAGCCGCGTCGGCGGATACCTTCTCTACGACGACGGCCACGGCCCCCCGGCCTACGGCGTCGGCGAGGAAATCGTGGCCGTCGTGGCGCTGCCCCTTGACGGCTACGAACAAACTACCGGGGATAACCCGCCGGGAGTCGTACGTAACGGCTGTGATATCGGGATTAGCGGCGCCCTTTACCTCCCGGCAAGGGAGCTCTTCCAGTATTTCCTTTAGTTTCAAAGGCTTACAGACCCTAAAATTTAGGCTTGACTTACAGTAAATATTATGCTATCTTACTAATAGTAAGAAGGGTGCTTCCTCAGTAAGGTTGAGGGCTTATATAAACACGTTAACATGAATACTATCACAACCGGCTTTTATAATCAACCGTTAATTAGGCTCGCAAATTTAACCACCTTCGGTAGCGTCTCCGGATGAACGGTAGGAACATAACGTTCGGCAAGGTCCTCCGCGAGAAGCGGACGGGCCGCGGCCTTACGCAACGAGAGCTGGCCGAGCGGGCCAACGTCGACGATTCGTACATATCCCAGCTCGAGCGCGATTACAAGTTCCCCTCCGCCCGCACGATTGAGGGCCTGGCGCGCGCTCTCGGCGTCGAAGTGGCGGAGTTGCTGGCGATGTACTTTCCGCCGGCGGAGGTGAAGGAGCAGGCGGCGTTCGTGGGCCGCGACGAGGAGGCCGGAGCGTTCGAGCGGTGTTTGGCGGGGCCCGAAGGCCTGTTGGTGGTCGCGGGCAAGGCGGGCTCCGGGAAAACGGCGCTGGTCAACGAGCGTTTTATCCCGGCGTGCCGGCGCGAGAGGACGCCCTACATATATATCGAGAGCCGGCGCCTTACGTCGTATCGCGGCTTTTTGAAGGACCTGCGCGACACGTTCGCCTCGCGCAAGGGCGCGTACCGCGCCTTCGACGAGATATTCGACCAGTGCGAATCGGTGGAGAGGCGACTGCGAGGCCGGTTCAAAGACCCGTTCAGCGTCCAGGTCACGGGGGGCGTCGCCGAGGCGGCGCCGGAAGGTGACGAAGAGCTGACGTACGCCGAAAAGTACATGTACCGGGAGGCCGAGAGGCTCCTTACGGAGGAGTTCCTGGCCGGGTGGCGGGCGTCGTCGTCGAAGGATGCCGGCAAAGCGGCCATCTTTTTGGACGACTTCCACGACGTCGGCGCGACGGTGGGTTATTGGATATGGCGATTCGTCGAGCGGCTGAGCGAAGTCGGCGTTTTAGGGCGGAAGTTGCTGGTCGTCATGACGGCCGCGCCGCCGCGGATGCCGGCGGTACCGGAGGGCATACCGAGCGTCCGGACGCTCGAGCTGAAGCCGTTCTCGCCCGCCGAGGTGGAGGAATACGTCCACGCCCGCGGCCTGAAGCCGACCGACGACGAGTGGGCGTTGATCACGTCGCTCGGGGGCGACGTCCGCTCGCTGAAGTTCTGGGGAGACTACCTCGGGGCGGCCGCGGACTACGCCGAAAACCGTCTGGGCGTGGCGGAGGAGGCGCTGCGCCGGCTGGACGAGGATTTGTCGCCGCACCTGGCGGACGAGTCCGTGCATAAGGCGCCGCTGCTCCTGGTAAAGACGCGCCGTCTTTTGGGCCACCTGACGAGGTTGCAGGGCCGGTTGGCGGAAGCGGCCGATTATTACGGCTCGGCCGCGGCCTTGGTGGAGAGCTCGGCCGAGGGCCGGCCCGCGGACATGGGTCACTTGTATCTGGACCTGGGCCACGTGAGTCGCCACCGCGGCCGGTGGGACGAAGCGATAGCTTTCTACACCCGCGCCTGCGACGAATTCGCCGCCGCGGCCGAGGCCATAGGCGAAGGCATAGCGCACTCCAGCCTGGGCACGGCATTCAGGCTCAAGCGTAAATACTCGCGGGCCAAGCAAGAGTATCGCCAAGCGTCGACGATACTGGGCGGCTTAAAGGACCGGGCCGACGCGGGCCCGGAGGCGCGCCGTTGGCTGGCGAGCACGTTGTCCAACAACGCGATAGCGCTTCGCCTCGAGGCGGAGGAGCTGATGCGCTCGGGCGAGGAAGCGGCGGCGCGGAAGGCGCTCGAGCGCGCCAAAGCGACGTGCCAGGAGGCCGTAACGGTCAGCGACGACGCCGCCGAGACCGCGGTCGCCGAAAATCGTTACGGGTTGTGCCTCTTTACGGAGAGCCGCTGGCTGCGCGACGCCGGCGCCGCGGCGGAGGCGGCGGAACTGCTGGCCGAAGCGACGACGCGCCACAGGCGGGCGTTGGCCGTCTTCGAGGACCTGGGCGACCAATATCGCGTGGGGCAGGTCCTGGCGGACCTGGGCGTCGACGCCGCGCAACAGGGCCTGGTTCACGACGCTATTATCAATTTGAAAAACAGCGTGGCCATATTCCAGCAGATGGGGAGCCGGTACCACCGGGCGAAGGTCCTCGTCGAGCTGGGTTTATTGTCCGAGGCCGGCGAGCAATTGTCTTATTTCGCCGAGGCGCTGGCGGCGGCGCGCGACCACAACGACGAATCGCTGGCCGAGATCGCCGCGGCGGTGAAGGGCGCGCTGGAGGCCGGCGACAGCCGGCGAGCCCGACAATTCTTCGACGAGCAAACGGCGGCCGACGCCGAGCTCAAACCTTTTTTCGAGGATGCGGTTTAGAGCGTAAGGGCGCGTAGAGAGAGCGAGGAAGGTATGTGCGGCATAGTGGGATACGTGGGTAAGCGAGCGGCGGCGCCTATTCTGGTGGACCGCCTCAGCGACCTCTCCTACCGCGGATACGATTCGGCGGGTATAGCGGTCGCAAACGACGGCGTCGTCGCCGTGAAGAAGCTGCCCGGCAAGATAGAAAACTTGAGGAAGGCGCTGACCGGCAACGAGCCCCCCGGCAACATCGGCGTGGGGCACACCCGCTGGGCCACCCACGGCGCGCCCACCCAGGTCAACGCCCACCCCCACGCGGATTGTGCCGGCAAATTGTTCGTGGTCCAGAACGGCATAATCGAGAACTTCCCGGCGCTGAAGCGGGAGCTTCTGGCGCGGGGGCACGAGTTCCGCTCGCAGACCGACACCGAGGTCGTGATCCATTTACTGGAGGAGTACTACGACGGCGACCTGATGGCGGCGGCCAAGAAGACGGCGGCCCGGCTCGAGGGCTCGTTCGCGCTGGTGTTCCTGGCGGCGGGCGAAGACCGGCTGGTCGCGGTCCGCTACCACGCGCCGCTCATCGTGGGCGTGGGGGGCGGCGAGAACGTCGTGGCCTCGGACATCACCGCGGTCCTCCAGGACACCAACAAAGTATACGTCCTCGAGAACGGCGACGTGGTATCGGTGGAAGCCCACCGCATCGACGTCGACACCTTTCTGCCCGAGCGCGCCAAGGCGCCCAACGAGCGCCGGCTCACCATCGTCGACTGGCGCCCCGAGGACGTCTCCAAGAACGATTACCCGCATTATATGTTGAAGGAGATATACGAGCAACCGCGCGCGGTGGAGCGGACGCTGCAGGGCCGCATCAAGGACGGCGAAATCGTCCTGCGCGAAATGGACCTCTCGCCCGAGCGCATCAGGCGCGTCGACTCCTTCCACATCGTCGCCTGCGGAACCGCGTACCACGCCGCCCTCTTCGGCAAGTACCTGCTGGAGCGGGTGCTGCGGGTCCCGGTATCCGCCGACGTCGCCTCCGAGTTCCGCTACCGCGACCCCATCCTGGGGCCGAAGTCTCTCGTGATACTGATAAGCCAGTCGGGCGAGACCGCGGACACCATCGCGTCGCTGGAGGAGGCCCAAAGCCGCGGCGCGAAGACGCTGGCCGTCGTCAACGTTCGGGGGAGCACGCTGGCCCGCGAGGCCGACGCCGTGGTATATACCCGCGCCGGCCCGGAAATAGCCGTCGCCTCCACCAAGGCCTTCACGGCCCAACTCACGGCGCTGATGCTGCTGGCGTGCTATATCGCGGACCAGCGCAAGGTGGAGTTGCCGTACGGCCGCGAGGAGATGTTGCGCCACTTGCTCGAGCTCCCCGCCCACCTCGAGCGGACGCTGGAGGTCGCGGCGCCCACCGCCAAGGCGTGGGGCGAGCTTATCGCCGGCGAACGCGACTGCTACTTCCTGGGGCGCAACGTCGACGAGCCGCTGGCGCGCGAGGCCGCGCTCAAACTAAAGGAGATATCGTACGTCCACGCCGAGGCGTACGCCGCGGGGGAGCTTAAGCACGGCACCATCGCGCTCATATCGGAGGGGACGCCGGTCGTATCGTTCATGACGCAAAAGGACGTGTGGGACAAGATGATATCGAACATCCACGAGGTCCGGGCGCGCGGCGCGCGCACGTTCGCCGTGGCGTGCGAGGGCGGCTACGGCCTGGAGGACCTGGTGGAAGACGTACTTACGCTACCGGCGGTGCCGGAGCTGTTTTCGCCGGTGCTGGCGGCTATCCCGGCGCAACTCATCGCGTACGAGGCCGCCGCGGCGCTCGGCCGCGACGTGGACCAGCCGCGCAACCTCGCCAAGAGCGTTACGGTGGAATAAGCGGCGACAGAGGTGAAGGCAAATGGCGCTATCTCTGAATAAACTCCGGCTCGTAGCCGTCGGCGGCGGCACGGGCCTGGCGACGCTTCTGCGGGGCATCAAGGGATACGTCCGCCGGCACGACGAAGACGAGGAGGCGCCGCTCGACCTCTCGAGCCTCACGGCCGTCGTCACCGTTTCCGACGACGCCGGCGCCACCGGCAAGTTGATAGACGAGTTCGGCATCCTGCCGCCCGGCGACATCCGCGCCTGCCTGGCTGCCCTCTCCGACGAAGAGGAGCTGCTGTCGAAGCTGTTCCTGCACCGCTTCGTGGGGAGCGGCGCCTTCGGCGGCCAGGCCTTCGGCAACCTCTTCCTCACCGCCCTCATCCAGATGAACGAGGGCGACTATTTGAACGCCATCAAGGACGCGAGCCGCGTCCTCCGCGCCGACGGGACCATTCTGCCGGCGACGTTGGAACGCGTGCGGCTGTGCGCCGAAGTCGAGGGCGGCCGCGTCCTGGTGGGCGAGGACGAGCTGAACCGCAACGGCGGCCGCATAAGCCGCGTCTACCTCGCCCGGCGCGAGAACGGCGACGGCGACGGCCCGCCCGAAGAGATCGCCTGCGAACCCATGCCCGGCGCGGTTGAGGCCATACTCGACGCGGACGTAGTGATCCTGGGGCCGGGCGGCCTGTACACCTCTATTATCCCCAACCTGCTCGTCGGCGGCATATCGAACAGCATCAAGCAGGCCAACTGCCGGACGATATACATCGCCAACGTCATGACGCAGCAGGGCAAGACCGACGGCTTCTCCCTCTCCGACCACATCCGCGAGATAAAGAAGTACGGCGGCTTCCCCGTCGACTACGTCCTCGTCAACGACCGCGAGGTGACGCCGGCGGTGCTCGCGACGTACGCCCAGGAGGGCGCGACGCAGATATTGTTCGACCCGGACGAGTCGGACGAGGTGTCGGCGGTGTCGTTCGGCGGCGGCCGCGAGCTGTTAGTGGTCGAGGGGAGCATCATCCATACCGCCGACGTCATCGCCGAGGTCGAGGAGAAATCTATCCGCCAGGAGGCCGGCGCGGGCGACGTCGAGACCAAGACGGTCCTGCGCCACGACCCGGCCAAATTGACGGCGGCGTTGATAGAGGTTCTGAAAGCAACCCAGAGTTAAGTAGCCGAGGCGGTTCCCGATGAGCGAAGAGATTAAGACGGCGGCGCTTTTCGACCTCAAGGCCACGGCCTACGGCGACTTCCTCGCCGCGCTCGAGTGGCCGTGGGACGCCCTTAAAGAGATCGCGGCGCTGGTCCGCGAACGCTTGCGCGGCGTCCGCGAGGGCGAGATTATGCCCGGCGCCCACATACTGGGGGACGACGTGGATATAGGCCCGGGCACGGTAGTGGAGCCGGGCGCCGTCATTAAAGGCCCCACGGTAATCGGCGCCGACTGCGAGATCCGCGCCGGCGCGTACATCCGCGGCAACGCCGTCGTCGCGGACCGCGGCGTCGTCGGTAACTCCACCGAGCTCAAGAACGCGCTCATGCTCGAGGGCGCCCACGCGCCCCACTTCAACTACGTCGGCGACAGCGTACTGGGCCTGCGCGCCAATCTGGGCGCCGGCGTCAAGCTCTCCAATTGGAAAGTGGCCGCGGACAAGAAAGTTAAAATCGCCGTCGGCGGCCGCGTCATCGACACCGGCCTCGACAAGTTCGGCGCCATCCTCGGCGACGACGTCGAAATCGGCTGCAACGCGGTGACGAACCCGGGGACCGTCGTCGGGCCGCGCACCATAATATACGCCAACAGCAACGTGCGCGGTTTCGTCCCCGCCGACTCGGTGTTAAAATTGCGCCAACAACAAAACGTCCTGGCTCGCCGGCGCGCGTAGTGTAATAACGTCGGCGCAGCGACGACAGGCCGCGGCCCAGCCGCGGCCGAGGGTTATCCGATGGACAGGATCCAGGGAACCGACGGCATCCGGCGCGACGTTCGGCGGCAAGACGACCCGTCGCTCGCCGGCCTCTCGCCGTGGGAGGCCTTCGTCGAACGCGGCGTAATTACGGACGCCTTCCTGGAGGGGTACGCGTACGCCTTCGCGCAACTCCGCCTCGAGGAGTCCCCCGCTTCGGCCGAGGTCGTCGTCGGCTGGGACCCGCGCGACCCATCGGGCGATCTTACCGGCGCCGTCGTGCGCGGCCTACGCAAGGCGGGCGCGGCGGCGGCCGTTATGGGCGTGGCGCCCACGCCGGCGGTACCTATGTATATGGCCTACCGCGGCGCCGCCGCGGGCCTTATGGTCACCGCCTCCCACAACCCCGCGGGCCAGAACGGCGTTAAAATATTCCTCGCGCCGGCGGGTCTAAAGTTATTGCCGGCTGACGACCGGCGTTTGACGGCGGCGGTGGCGGCGCTGGACTGGGAAGAGGTCGCCGCGGCCGAGCCGCGCGGCGAAGAAGTCGACGTTTCGCGCGAGTGGCTCGAGGTCTTCGCGGGCTTTCACCTCGCCGAGTGTAACTCATGGCTCAGGGCCGGCGAAAGGCCGCTGACGGACTTCGTCCTGGTGGTCGACCCGGCGCGGGGGTCCTATTCCGGTACAGCGGCGGAGATCCTGCGCGCCTACGGCGCCGACGTCGTCGAGGTCAACGCCGACGAGGGCGACGGCCGCGTCAACTGGCGCTCCGGCGTAGCGGACCTGGAGGGCGTCGCGTCGATATCGTTCGAAGACGTCTCGCCCGGCGGCCGGTTCTGCGAATATCCGGCGCTCGTGGCGCTGGACAAACTCGCCGGCGAGTACGACGCCTCGCTGGCGGCGGGCGAATCGCTCCTGGCCGGCGCCATCTTCGACGCCGACGGCGACCGCCTTTTCCTCATCGTCTACGACCCCACCGCCGGCGAATTCGTCGTGTTGAGCGGCGACGAGGTCGCGATATTGCAAGCGGCGGAGCTGGCCCGGCG